>CADCUW010000025.1 GCA_902805985.1 uncultured Rubrobacteraceae bacterium | reverse complement strand
CTCGGTCCGCCGGCGGGTACCTCGCGCTCACCAGCCTGCTCCTTACGCTTGGGGCGATCGGCGCGATCGTCCGCAGGCTGCGGCTGCACTCCGAGATCAGCCTGCTCACGGTGACGGGGGCCGTGTGTGTCTACGTGCTGCTCGGGCTGTCGCTGGCCTTCGTGTCGGAGGCCGTGGGGGAGCTCGGATCGGCGCCCTTCTTCGCCTCCCAAGAAGGAGGTACGCGCGGCGACTACGTGTACTTCAGCTTTATCACCATGGCGACCGTGGGCTACGGCGACCTCGCGCCCGAGAGCGGCCTCGCCCGAGCCCTGGCCGTTAGCGGGGGGCTCGTAGGGCAGATCTACCTGGTCACCGCCGTCGCCGCCCTCGTGGGCAACCTCGGCCGCAGGCGCTAGGGCGCTCCTCCTGCGTGCTGCAGGTCAGGCGGTCATCGTCGGTCCGGACCCGCGCGGCCCGGACCCGCGCGGCGTCGAGCCGTCGGGGAAGGCCGAGCGGGCCGCGCGTACCAGCCCCAACCCGCCGAAGAAGGCGCCCGTTGCCGTCAGCGGCCAGGCGACGAGGCGAGGGAAGCGCATCCCGAACAGTGAGGCGCCGAGCAGGGCGCCGCTGGCCGCCGCGGCCAGCGCTTGCTCGTGGGCCTCCAGCGGTGCGCCGCCCTTCTGGAGGGCCACGCTCCCCACCCTGGCCAGCGTCGGCGCGGACCCGGAGCCGCTCCCCACAACCCCTCGCCGCGCGCCGCGGTTGGAGGCGTCGATCGGGCCTGACGGCTCGGCCCTGACGCCCCGCCGGGTGCTCACTAGGCGGATCTCCCTCGCGTTGGACAGGTCGTCCTCGAATAGCCTTTCCATCTGCGCGGCGAAGGCGGGGTCCTCGGAGACGAGGTCTATCTCCCAGTTGGAGGCGAGGCTGGCGAAGTTGAGATTCGTCGAGCCCACCTTGGAGAACCATCCGTCCGCGACGAGGGTCTTGGCGTGGATCATAGGCCCCCCGTACTCGAAGATGCGGACCCCCGCCTCCAGGAACTGCCGGTAGCCGGCGCGCGAGGCCGCCCCGATCCAGCGGATGTCGTTGGTCGCCGGCACGAGCACGCGTACGTCCACGCCGTCGCGGGCCGTGGCCATCAAGGCCTGCGTGAGGATGGGCATGGAGAGGAAGTATGCGTCGGTGATCCAGAGCCTCTCCTGCACGCCCGCGGTGAGCAGCTCCAGCATGCGTAGGGTCCGCATCCTGCGCGGCTCCTGTATCACCACCCGCGCAGTCTGTTCGCCGGCGGCCGGTATGTCGTCGGCGGCCGGGCGCTCGTCTGCCGGCAACGCTTCGCCGGTCTCGTCCCACAGGCCGGCGAAGGCCCGGTCTATGTCGGCCACGGCCGGACCCCTCACGCTGACGGCCGTGTCCCGGTAGGGCAACCCGGTCTCGGGGGAGACAACGAGCCAGCCATCGCCGATGCACACCCCGCCCGTTGAGGCGTACTCCCCGTCCACGACCAGGAGCTTCCGGTGGTCGCGCCTGATCGCCCCGAGTGGCGCCCCCAAGGTGGGAGGGTTGACCGCCCTGACCTCCACGCCCGCCCCGCGCAGGTCTTCCCAGAACGAGCGCGGCACGTCGAGGCAGCCGAACCAGTCGTGGAGCACCCGGACGCGGACACCCTCGGCCGCCTTCGCGGCGAGCGCCTCTGCGAACCTGCGGCCGGTGTCGTCGTACCTGATGATGTAGTTGTCGAGGTGGACCCACCGCTCTGCCCTGGAGATCGCCGCGAGCCAGTCGTCGTAGGTGTGCGACCCGTTCTTGAGCAACCCGAGCCGGTTGTCCTCCCTGAGCGGCGCGTCGCTGGCGCGGGCCAGCGCCCGGTCCAGACGGCCCCCTCTCGACGCGGGGTCGGGGGACGAAGTGCGTTTGTCCGGCTCCACAAGGCCTCCTCCCAGTAAGACGGAGACTAGTTTAAACGGTCCTGCTCGAACGCGTGAGGTGATTCGGAGATGCGCGGTCGGTGCAGGAACCTTTTGAAACGGGCGCGTGGGCGACGTTCCGGCAACCGCGACGGGCGATGGATCGAATTCGGAGGTGCAAAGGGCCTTCGTGTTGACGGTGTCTGGCTGCAGATATACTGGGTACCTGCTCTTACCCTTTCGGCAGGATTCCTTCGTGTAGGGGGATGCGTATCGGCTCTCCTGCTGCCCGTTCGGGGCGCGTTTGTTAAATATGTGTGAAATCATACATATGTGTGTGAAATCACACATATCTTTGTATAGAATGGTTGCAAGGTATGCATGGACTTGCAGGTTCATAGATCCGGGGTGCGGAGTCGCGAATGGACCAACACGAGGCAAACGCCGCCAAGGTTCGCGAAACCCTTATGGTCACGAAGAGCCAACCGCCCCTCCTTCACGAGGATTTGGTGCCCCGCGGCGAACTCGTGGGTTACTTGCGCGAAGGATTCCACCGAACGCTCACCTTGCTCAGCGCCCCGACCGGATGCGGGAAGACTTCGCTCTTGGCCGAATGGCGCGCCGCCGACGCGGGAGACCACCCGTTTGCCTGGCTCTCGCTAGACCCGCAAGACGACGACCCTGTTCGCTTCTGGAAACTCGTAATCGGGGCGCTTGACACCGCCGCGCCGGGTGTTGGAGCACGATCTCTGGCGGCGCTCGAGGCGGGAGCGGATCCCGTCAAGTTCGTTTTGCCTCCCCTCATCAACGAACTGGCGGCGATGCCCACGGCTTGCGCCGGGGTCCGGCCAAGGCTGGCGCGTTCGGTGTATACGACTTGCACCGTTCGGGCCATTTTCGTCTGGCGGGGTTGGGATCGGCGATGGGAAGCACCGGTACCGGGTAATGAGTTGCGGCGCAGGACGCCGGCGTGCCGGGGGCCGGTCGGCGCCCGGGACACGGAAGACGACAGTGGAGCAACGCCTTGTTCTTTCACACAAAGCAGTTCCAATACAACGCCAAACCGGACGCGCCCGACCCCGTCTACGCCAAGCAGCTGCAGGAGCTGATCGGTGGGCAGTCGACCAGTCCCACCTCCACGGCATCCTGGCTCGGATCCAAGACCTGGGTCTCGCCTTGGTCGGCGTCGCCGAGGTACCCGAAGGCTCGAAACTCGGGCGCCGAAGGCATGGGAAAACGAAGGGCCAGTATGGGTGAGCTGATAGTGTTCGGCCCCTTCGCAGAACATGGATCCACTAGGATCATGGATTCATCAGAAGGGAGTGGACACGATGAACCTTCCCGGCTCACCTCGCATCAACGGAACAATCGTCTCTCTCGCGGCGGTGTTGGCGGCGTTGGCCTGCTACCTGGTGGTCCTGGATCGGGTGTCCGCCCAGCAAGCCACGCAGGGGCAGTACGCCCCGGACGAAGGATCGCCCCCGCCGGAGCAGCCTGCGGATAAGGTGACGATCTGCCATGCCACAGGCAATGGCGGATACGTCGCCATCACGGTGGACAACGACGCCACCTACGGCGGCCACGCCAACCACCCCAACAACATAATCCCCGCCCCGCCCGGAGGTTGCCCGGCAGGCCCGCCCGAACCGACGACCCCCGAACCGACGGCCACCGCCTCAGCGAGCGCCACCCCGGAACCGACCAGTCCGCAGCCGACCACGGGTTCGGCCACGGCGTCCGCCACGACGGAGCCCACGGACGACGGCGGGGACTGCCCCGTGCCCGAGCCCACCACGGCCTTGCCGAGCGCCTCGGCGAGCGCGACGGCTTCACCAAACGGCTCCCCCGAACCGACGGCTACGGGATCCGCAACGGCCTCCCCCGCGGGGGAGCCGACGAACGGGGTCACCACTCCCGAGCCGACCGGAGACGTATCGCCGAGCGCCGCGGATGCATCGGACGCGAGTCCGTCCTTTATCTCCACCCCGACGGCCATCGCGACGAACCCGGGCGAGACACCAGGCGGGGTGTTCGAGGTGGCCGACCCGGAAGGCACGGCGAGCACACTATCGCTCTACGACCTCGACGTGGGCGACGATCCGCCCCTGCCGGGCGGCCCAGGGGGGGTCACCCGTTCGGAGAGATTGGGTCAGCGGGCTGCCGCGCAGGCGCTCCTCGAAGGGGGCGACTTCCACCGGGCGGTGGCTGCCGCCCAGCCGTACCTCAACGCGTGCGACTCGCGGGACGCGGTGCGGTTGGCGGCGGTGCAGCTGGGGGTACCCCTCCCCGACACGGGCGGACCCCGCTCGCTGGCGATCGCGGCGGCCATGGCGCTGGTCGGCTCCGGCATCATCTCGTGGAGGCTGACCCGGCGATGAAACCTGCATCGAGCGGATCCCCCGCGTCGGCGATGGCGCATGATCACAACGGGCGCCCGCGGCAGCGAACGGGCGAACGTGGCTTACCTTACTCAGACGGGACGCCGCTGGTCGAAGCTAAGCTTCGCGCGCCGCCCCTACGCGACGGCATGCTCCTGCGACCCGATCTCATCGAGCTCCTGAACGCCGGCCGCGGCCGCAAGCTCACGCTGCTCAGCGCCCCGACCGGCTACGGCAAGACCACGCTGCTCGCCCAGTGGCACGGGTCCGAACGGGAAGATCGCCCTTTTGTCTGGGTTTCGCTGGGTGAGGAGGACAGGGAACCCATGCAGTTGTGCGCCCACCTGGTGGAGGCGGTCGACCACATAGAGTCCGGCCTTGGCAGGAAGCTGGGTGGTCTGCCGCAAAACCCCGGAGCGGGGTTCAGCTCCATGGTCTTACCGAGGGTCGTCGAAGCGTTGGCTGCGCTTCCGCGGGGCACGGTGATCGTGCTCGACGACTACCATCTCCTGGAGGTGAACCTCCAAGAAGGTTTCCTCTCCCACTTACTGCGGTCCCTCCCCGCGACGGTGCAGCTCGTCGTCTCCACCCGCACGGAGCCGCCCGTGCCGCTCGGGAGGTTACGGGCAACCGGGGAGCTAATCGAGGCCCGGGCGGCGGATCTCTGTTTCGGTGCCGAGGAGGCCCGGGTCCTGTTGAGGGACTCGGTCGGGGCTAGGGTTGACGATGAGGAACTCGTTGCTATCAGAGAACGCACGGAGGGCTGGCCGGCGGGCCTCTATCTAGCCACCCTCGCGCTCCGAAGATCTGAACACTCTGGCGAGGCCGTCAGCGCTTTGGTCGGCAGCACCCGCTACGTGGCAGACTACCTTGCAGAGGAGGTGCTCGAGCGCCAGGCACCAAACATTAGGCGCTTCCTGCTCAAGACTTCCATCCTAGAGAGCTTCAACGCCTCGCTCTGCGGCGCGGTGACGGGTGAGGAATGTGTCGCAGAGCTTTTGAGGCGCTTGGAGCGCTCCAACCTCTTCTTGGTACCGCTGGACGACCGCCGCGAGTGGTACCGCTACCACCCCCTCTTCTCTGATCTGCTCCAACTTGAGCTCAAGAACACCGAGCACGCAAGTGTGCCGGAACTCCACAAACGCGCCGCCGCCTGGTACCTGGATGCCGGGGACGTCGAGGCCGCCGTGCGGCACACGTTCGCCTCCGGCGACCACCGCAGGGCAGGGGAGCTAATCGCCCGCCACTGGCTCGCGTTCCTGCACCGGGGACGGACGGGCACCCTGCGCTCATGGGTCTCCTCCATGCCCGAGGCACAGGTGGCAGGGTACCCGCCGCTCGCGCTCGTCAACGCCTGGCTCTCGGCGTTCGAGGGCGACTTTGCCGCCATGGCACGCTGGATCTCCGCCGCGGAGACCGGCAGCCACGACGGGGCGCTGCCCGACGGGACGTCCTCGTTGGAGTCGGGTGTGGCCGTGCTCCGCGCCAACTACCCCTTCGACGGCATCCGGCGAGGATGCGAGGCGGGCAGACGGGCGCTGAAGCTGGAGTCCGCGCCCGATTCGCCGTGGGCTTCGCTGGTCCGCGCGGCGCTCGGATACAGCCTGTACTGGGTCGGCGAACCCGAGGAATCCAGACGCTTGATGGGAGAGTGCTTGAGTCTGGCCCGGGTTTCGCCGGCCCTTCCGGCCACCACGATGATTGCCACGGGCTACCTCTCGCTCATCGAGGCCGAAGACGGGAAGGCGGCGCGGGCGGAACGGCTCGCGCGTGAGGCCTTGAATCGGGCGGTGGCTCACGGTTTCGACCGGACCCACCTCGCGGGCCTGCCCCTTGTGACGCTCGGCATGGTCCTCGCTTCAGATGGCCGGCAGGAGGAAGCCGCAGAGGAGTTCGAGCGGGCCATCGAGCTCGTCGGGCAAGTAGGCAAGAACCCCGCCCATCCGCAGGCCCTGCTCGCGTACGCGCCGACACGGCTTGCCTTGGGCGACCGTGACGGGGCGCGGTCCCTCTTGGAAGAGGCTCACAACCTCGTGGAGGGCTTCGAAGACCCCGGGCTCCGACTGCTCACGGCGCTGGATCGTACCCGGCGCAAGCTGCGCTTCGGTAGCCGGAGGGCCGAGCCTGGCCAGGACTTGAGCGAGGCGGAGGCGGAGGTGCTGCGGCTGCTCGCCCGCGGCCTGAAGCGCAAGGAGATGGCGGTCACGCTCTACCTGTCCGTCAACACGGTCAAGAGCCACCTGCGTTCCGCGTACCGCAAGCTAGGCGCGACCTCGCGGGAGCAAGCCGTGGACCGCGCCCGCGAGTTGGGCCTTGCTTCTTGACCCACGCTCCGCCTCTTGCAGGGTGACACCGGGGTGATCGTGGCCCGGGGGTGATCACGGGCGGGGTCCCCTGCGCGATGATGCTCGGGGCGCGGGCCCGGTTTTCTGACAGGTGTGGACAAGGAAAGCGCGGGCCTCCTCAGCACGAGCCGGCACGAAGGTGGTGGGATGAACACCCTGGAACACATGCGCGACACGGTCTTCTTCGAAGGACCGGAGATAGGCCAGAGGTTGAGCCGATTCTGGATCCTGATCGTGCTGGCGTCCGTAATCGCGGCGGCCGGCGTCGTCGCGGACTCGGCGGCGACAGTGATCGGGGCCATGATCGTCGCTCCCTTGATGACCCCGATCCTCGGCACGATGCTCTCCGTCCTGATCGCCGACCGGACGAACCTGATCCGCTCTCTCTCACTCGTCGTCGGCGGCGCCCTGGCCGCCATCGCCATCGGGTGGCTGATCGGCCTGACCGTCGTCACCGACGTCGTGGCCGAGACCAACCCGCAGGTCGCCGGGCGAGTAAGCCCGCGCCTCATAGACCTGCTCGCGGCGCTCGCCACCGGCGCCGTGGGCTCCGTCGCCCTCGTCCGGCGGGACGTCTCCGACACGTTGCCGGGCGTGGCCATAGCCATCTCGCTCGTGCCACCCTTGAGCGTGGTCGGCCTGACCTTCGAGGCCGGCGCGTGGGGCCAGTCGTTCGGGGCGCTCCTGCTTTTTCTGACCAACGTCGCCGCGATCCTCGCCAGCGGCACGGTCGTGTTGGCGGTCTACGGCGTTCATCGGCTGGTCGCCCAAGCGGCTAGCCCCGGACGGCGTACCGTCAACCGCCGCAACGCGATCGTCGTCATCGCGGCGATGGTGGTGGCCGTCGGGGTTTCGCTGACCGCCAACTCGGTAACCATCGCCCGCGACACCTTACGTGAGGCCCGGGTGTCGGAGGCGGCCCAGGCGTTCGGCGAGACGGTCGGCTGGGCCGCCTCCGATATCACCACCCGCGACGGCCAGGTCGTCGTCCACATGGAGGGCCCGCTTCCGATCCCCGACACGGACCGGCTGCGGTTGGAGCTCGAAGAGCGGGGCGTTGCCCCTTCCGAGGTTCGAACCGAGCTCGAGCCGGTGCGGGTCGTCACCTTCGACTAACCCGGCCGAGACGGTTCGCGGGCGGTTGGCCCGAAAGCCGGCGGCCGGGTCCTCCCGGGTGGGGGTGACGCGGGGGTGAAATAGCTCCAGGGGTGATTGCGAACCCCCCGGACTGCGAGATCATCCCCGTTATGTACGACGCGGCTCGCAACGAGCGCCCGGCCCCGGGACGTTTCCGGAGGCGGTACCGGATCGTAGTAAAGGGAGAACTCGGCCGGAGGTTCGAGGGCGAGTTCGATGGGATGACCCTGGAGAGCGGGGGTGGACGGGCCTTCCTTGAGGGGGCGCTGGACCAGTCCCAGCTCCACGGCGTCCTCGGGCGCATCCAGGCGTACAACCTGGAGATCATCGAGGTCGCGGAGGCGCCCCGATCCGGCGGAGACGAGGGAGTACGGAGTTGACCGAAGCGCAGGGAAGGCCCGCGACGCCGACGATTTCGGGGGACTGGTGGGCGTTGCTGCTGAGGGGGGTGGCCGCGGTCCTCTTCGGCTTGTCGGCCCTGGTCTGGCCGGGCCTCACGCTCGCCGTCCTGATCGTTATCTATGGCGCCTACGCCGTGGTGGACGGGGCTTTCGCGGTCGTCGCCGGGCTGAGGTCTCCGGCCGGCACGCGCCGGTGGTTGTTCTTGGCCGAGGGAGC
>CADCUW010000024.1 GCA_902805985.1 uncultured Rubrobacteraceae bacterium | reverse complement strand
TAGTCGATGCCGAGATGGTCGTGGAGGAGACGCAAGTCTCGAACGTCACCCTCCTGAAGCGCATAGCCGGTGTGAGTGAGCATCTGCGTCTCCGCCGACAGACATCGCACGCTCGTACTGTCGACGATGCCCAGACCCGCGAAAGCTTCGGAGGGGAAGACAAAGTCGCTGGTCCAGGCTGACAAACCATTACCACGCTCATCGAAGCGCACGACGTGAAAGTCGAGTTCGCGCTCCCAATCGTCCTTGAGCACGAATGCCGTTGCGACCTCCACGGCCGGGCCCTCACGCCCGATCAAGGCGAGCGGCTCGGGGCAGGGCGCCCAGCGGTTCTCGGGCTGGATCACCTCGAGCGCGAACCCGCGCCGGCTCAAAAACTGAGTGAGGACTCGCAAACTCTCAAAGGCGACAATCGCGTCAAGATCTTTGTGAGGGCGAGTCTGGCGCTCAAGCAACGCGTCGATTCCCCAGCCACCATCCACCCAGATCTGGACGCCCCGTGCCAGCAGACCCGAGTAGAGATCTGCGACCTCCTCGCTCGTCACCTGCGTCACCTCGCATTCTCGGTTCATCGCCTCAGGGTAAATGCGGGTTCACGCTTTAGACCGCCTTATCGCCACCGGCGGTGGGCCTCTTCAGCACAGGCCTCCAACACGACGGTTTCAGCGGCTTTTTGGGGGAACCACCCACGAGCAAAAAGCGGGGGCGAGGCGCGCCGACCGTCCGCCCCGCGCTCGACTAATCCATCTTCTGTTCGAGGCGGGTGATCTGCTCCCTGAGCTCTTCGATCTCGTGCTCTAGGTACCTCTCTCTACCCCGGACGCGGGTGTAGCCGGCCTCAAGCACGTTGCCGAAGCGGTCGGCCGCGCGGACGGCTCCGCGGCCCAGGAAGCGCAATGACGTACCCAGCCCGCCTATGGCGGAGTGGCCCACCGAGCGGGCCGTGGGGGTGGCGGCGAAGGTGCCGACGGCGAACCCGCCGACCGCACCGACGGCAGCGCCCAGAAAAAATCTTGTCGTACCTTCGGCCACGGCTAGGCTCCTCCCGGCTTCTCCGAGCTCGACCGGCGCCAGTTTAGCACAGCGTTTTGACCCGAAACTCCGTTCCTGCGGGCCGGGTTATACTTGGCAGCGTATGCTTGAGATGGGGAAGAAGGAGAGGCTAAGGGGCCTGCCGGCCGTGGACGCGGTGCTGCGAAACCCGGCCGGGGCGGCGCTTGCCGGCCGGCACGGCCGGGCCGCCGCGACCGCTGCCGTCCGTTCCGTCCTGGATGACCTGCGACGCAGGATCTCCGCGGGCGAGGAGCCTGCCGTCTCGAAGGAGGCTATCGTCGCGGTCGCCGCCCGAACTCTCTCCGACAGGGGGCTGCGCCGGGTCGTCAACGCCACCGGCGTCGTCCTTCACACGAACCTGGGCCGCTCCGTTCTCTCGGAGGAGGCCGTCGCCGCCGTCACCGAGACGGCCACCCGCTACTCGAACCTCGAGTACGACGTGGCAGCCGGTGAGAGGGGCTCGCGCTACGACCGAGCGGCGCCGCTGTTGCGGGAGCTCACCGGTGCCGGGGACGCGCTCGTGGTCAACAACTGCGCGGGCGCGACGCTGCTGGCGCTCGCCGCCGTTGCGGGGGGCGATAGGGAGGCAGAAGTGATCGTCTCCAGGGGCCAGCTCATCGAGATCGGGGGCGGCTTCCGTATCCCGGAGGTGCTCGCCCTCTCGGGCGCGAAGCTGCGCGAGGTCGGCACCACGAACCGCACCCGGCTCTCGGACTACGAGGCGGCCATAAACGAGAACACCCGCGCCATCCTCTGGGTCCACCCGAGCAACTTCGAGATCAGGGGCTTTACAGAGTCCGTTGGCGTGGCGGACCTCGCCACGCTCGGGCCCCCGGTCGTCGCCGACGTCGGCAGCGGCGCCCTG
>CADCUW010000023.1 GCA_902805985.1 uncultured Rubrobacteraceae bacterium | reverse complement strand
GTGAGAGATTGGTTTCCAGCGGAGAGCGTTCCAGTCGGATTCTCCAGGGGGCGGGCAGGATTGCCCTGCTCTTCCTGTTCGCCTGCCTGCTCGTCGGATGCCTGCCGACCGCCCAGGGCCAGCAGCCGCCCGAGCCTGAGAGCGAGGAGCCCGAGCGCCCGAACGTCATCCTGATCCTGACCGACGACCTCGCCTACGATGACCTCAGCCCGGCGATGCTCGAGAACATGCCAAACCTCCGCTCGGAGCTGGTCGAGGGCGGCACGACCTTCGAGAACTCTTTCGTGACCAACTCCCTTTGCTGCCCGAGCCGGGCGACCACCCTGCGCGGCCAGTACGCCCACAACCACCAGGTCCTCTCCAACGAGCCCCCGCGCGGGGGCTTCCAGAAGTTCCGGTTCCTGGGCCACGAGAACTCCACGATGGCGACCTGGATGCAGGAGGACGGCTACCGGACCTCGTTCTTCGGCAAGTACATGAACGGCTACGCCGAAACCCACGTGCCGCCAGGCTGGGACGAGTGGTACGGGGTGGCGGGCAACTACCTGAGCAACGTCCTCAACGAGAACGGCCACATGGTCAACTACGACCCCGAGGAAGACCATCTAGACGACGTCCTCTCGGAGAAGGCCTCCGACTACGTCGAGCGGACCGCCGGCGCCGACCCTCCGTTCTTCACCGCCGACCGGCCCTTCCTAATGTGGCTCGGCACCAAGGCCCCCCACCAGCCCGCCACCCCGGCCCCCCGCCACGAGGACGAGTTCGAGGACGTCGAGCTTCCCCGGCCTCCCTCCTTCGACGAGAAGGACGTCAGGGACAAGCCGCGCTGGGTGCAGGACAACCCGCCCTTGAGCCCGGACCAGGTAGCCTACATGGAGGAGATCAACCGCAAGCGCCTCCAGTCCATGATGGCCGTCGACGACATGGTGGGCGACCTCTTCGACTCTCTGCGCGAGACGGGCGAGCTTGACAACACCTACGTCTTCTTTGCAAGCGACAACGGCTTCCACCTCGGCCAACACCGCTTAGGCGCCGGCAAGTGGACGGCCTACGAGGAGGACATCCGGGTGCCCCTGATGGTGCGTGGTCCCGGCGTTCCCGAGGGCGAGAAGCGTTCACAGATGGTCCTCAACAACGACCTCGCCCCCACCTTCGCCGACCTAGCCGGCGCGCGCACCCCGAAGTTCGTGGACGGCCGCTCGCTCGTGCCCCTGCTGGACGGGACGCCCACGTCCGGGGAAGACTGGCGCCAGAGGTTCCTCATCGAGGCGGTGGCCGAGAGGGACAGCGTCCCACGTCCGCCCTTCGTCAACGAGAGCCAGGTCCGGCCGCTGCTCACCGGCGACCCGCTTCCCCGGGACTGGCGCCTCACCTCAGCCGGCAGGGCTGAGTCGAGCGAGGAGTGGGGGAGGCCGTGGCTCAAGGCCCTGAGGACCGAGAGGTACCTCTTCGTGGAGTACAAGACCGGGGAGCACGAGCTCTACGACCTGCGAAAAGATCCCCACCAGCTAGAGAACTTCCACGACCGGGCGCCCGAGGACCTGCTGCGACGCCTCAACTCGCAGCTAGACGGGCTGCGCCAGTGCGAGGCCGAAGCTTGCCGCGCCGCGGAACAAGAGGGCTACCAGCCAACAGCGGTCAGGCAGGGAGTAGAGGCCGGGTCCTAACCGCTTGAAGCCCCGCGGAAGATCCGAATTCCTCCATCACCCCCGCCGACTAGGCTGAAAGCCTACCGCGCTGGTAGCGGCTCTATTACTTCGGGATGAGCCTGTAGAGGATGTTCTCCTCTATCTCGACCACCTTGAAGCCGACGTCTTCGTAGCGTTCGGGCTCGGGGATGTACGAGTTGGTCAGGAGGTAGACGGGGCCCCTCTTGGCGGCCATCCTGGCCGACGTCACCCCGGTGAAGTCGTCGGTGCCGTAGCGGCGGTCCGTGGTGGCG
>CADCUW010000022.1 GCA_902805985.1 uncultured Rubrobacteraceae bacterium | reverse complement strand
CGCCTGTGACTCCGAGCCCGCGACGTACCCCTGATGCCTCAAAACCTCAAAGCCTCGGAACCGCCTTCCTCAACCGAGCAAGGCGAAGGCGAGCCACGTCCCCCCTCCCCCGACGACAGCCCCGAGCACCAGCTCCGGCACGGTGTGCCGCTTCAGGCGCAGCCGCGCCCAGAACACCGCCGGCAGAAGCCCGAAAGCCGGCAGGCTCCAGGCTCCGAAGACAGATGCCAGGCAGACCGCCGTGCCGGCGACGCCGGCGGCATGGAGGGAGAGGTTGATGAGCGGCGTCAGCCCGGCGAAGAGCGCGGTGGCTACCGCGTAGGAGAGGAGGGCCGCCGTAAGCTCCGCGGGGCCGCCGAGCCCGTAGACCAGCGCGAAGGCTCCCACGTGCAGCGCCGCCACGACGCGCAGGGGCCCCACCCGCTCGGCGCGCGGGATGGTGCGCGGGTCGCGGACCTTGCCCGAATGAGTGAGATAGAAGAGGTAGAGCAGCGAGAGCCCGCTCGTGAGAGAGACGCACAGAAGCGACCAGAGCAGGCCGGCCGTTCCGGCGGCATCGAGGCCGACGGCCAGAAAGAGCGGCACGGCCAGCAGCGGCAGGCGGGTGACGGCGGAGACGAGGTGGGCGATCCTCTCGGGAAGCAAGGTCGGGGGATTGTACAATGCCGCCCATGGCGAAAGCGCGCGATGTCATGTCGGCCGTCGAACGGCTGGCCCCACCCTCCCTCGCGGAGGGCTGGGACAACTGCGGCCTCCAGGTCGGAGACCCGGCCGCGGGGGCGCGCAGGATCCTCGTCGCCCTGACGCCGCTGCCGGAGGTCTTCGACGAGGCCGGGGAGAAGGGGGCGGATTTCCTGCTCTTCCACCACCCCCTGATCTTCACCCCGCTAAGAGGTGTGGACACGAGTGCCTACCCGGGAGATCTCGTCTCCCGCGCACTCCGAAACGGCCTCACCGTCTACGCCGCCCATACAAGCTACGACGCCGCCCCCGACGGCGTCTCCGTAGCGCTCGCCCGAGCCCTCGCGCTGGAGGGTCCGCTGCGGACGATCTCCCCCAGGGGAGCCCTGCGGAAGCTCGTCGTCTTCGTCCCGGCGGAGAACGCGGAGGCGGTAGCCGGGGCGCTCTCGGAGGCGGGGGCTGGCAGGATCGGGGATTACACCCACTGCACCTTCCGGACGCCCGGCACCGGCACCTTCCTCCCCGGCGAGGGGAGCGACCCGTACCTGGGCGAGAGGGGCAGCCTGGAGCGGGTCGAAGAGGTCCGGCTCGAAACGGTCGTCCCGGCCTACCTGGCGCGGGCCGCCGTGGACGCGGCGACCGCCGCGCACCCCTACGAGGAGGTCGCACTGGACGTCTACCCGGTCGAGGGGTTCCCCGAAGGTTGCGGCTACGGTAGGACCGGCACCCTCCCGGCGCCTCTGACCCCGGCGGAACTGGTTTCCCACGTCTCAGAGTCTCTGGGCTTCCCGGCCCGGCTGGTCTCGGAATGGCACCGGCGCATCCGGCGCGTGGCCGTCCTCGGGGGCTCAGGCGGCTCGTTCATCCCGGAGGTCGCCGCCTCGGGGGCGGAGGCCTACGTCACCGGCGACCTCGACTACCACGACGCGCTGCTCGCCGAATCGCTCGGCCTCACCGCGATAGACGCGGGCCACGCCGCCACGGAGTTGCCCTCGCTAGACCCGCTGGCGGAACGCCTCGCAGCGCTGGTCGATGTGCCCGTCGCGGTCAGCCGCGTCCGGCGTTAGCACCCTACGGCCTTCGCTTTCAACCATTTGTTGGCGGGGGCGAGATCTTCCGGCGTATGGCGTAGGAGACTTCCTTGCGGCCCTCGCGGGGGTCGCACCGCTCAAGGGACATGCCGGACTTCTCCAGGACGCGGCGAGAGGCGGTGTTGGCGGCGTCCGTCATGCCGAGTATGAGGTGTAGACCGCCCTCCTCGAAGCCGTATCGGAGCACCGCGAGCGTCATCTCGGTGGCCAATCCCCTGTTCCATTCGTGGGGTGAGACGCCGTAGAGTATCTCCACTCCGGGTCCGTCTTCGAGGTGGCGCAGGCCGCAGAAGCCGAGGAGCGCGCCGTCTTCGCCCTCAGCCACCCACAGGCCGAAGCCGTACCGCCCGAAGTTCTCGATGGCCTCCCGGACGGCCGCCTCTGCCCTGCCGCGCGGGATCACCTCGTCATCCCACAAGAACCGCCTCACCCCAGGGTCCGTCCAGAGGTCGTGCAGGGACTCGATATCCCCCATCGAGACCGGGCGGAGGGTCGCGCGGGCGGTCCGGACGACGTGCCGGCCTTCCCGACCGTCCACTCAGCCCCCGGACATGAACCGTTCGAGGTCTTCCTTCGTGGGCAGGGCGCTCATGGCGCCGTACTGCGTGCAGGCGAGCGCCCCGGCCGCGCAGCCCCGGAGCGTCGCCTCGCGCACCCGCTCTTCGGTAAAAGGTTTGTCCGAGAGGTGTACGAGGGTGGCGGCGAGGAAGGCGTCCCCGGCACCCGTGGCGTCGACGACCTCATCGATGTCGAAGGCCGGCACCTCGCCCGTGAACTCGCCGGTGGCGTAAAAGGCCCCCTCAGGTCCCTTGCTGATGAGCACCAGCAGGACGCCGCGGTTCAGGAGCGTCCGTGTCGACTCTTCGACGTCGGCCGTGCCGAGGAGCGGTTCGAGCTCGTCGTCGCCCAGCTTGACGATGGTCGAGAGGTCGAGCAGCGGGTCTACGGCCTCGCGGGCGGCCTCCCTATTCTCCCAGAGATGCTCCCTGAAGTTCACGTCGAAGGCCACGGGGACGTCGTGCTCGCGGGCAAGCTCGGCGATGCGGTGGGTCGCGGAGCGGGCGGGCTCCCGGATCAGGGGTATGCTGCCGAAGTTCACGAAGGAGGCCCCGGCGACGAGGTCTTCGGTGACGTCTTCGGCGGAGAGCAACTCGTCGGCGGCGGGACTGGAGCGGTAGAACGTGAACTCGCGGTCCCCGTCAGGGGCTATCTCGACGAAGGCCAGCGAAGTGCGCGTCGGCGGCCTCCGGCGGCTGACGCCGTTCGTTTCGACGCCCTCGGACTCCAGGGCGCGCAGGATAAAGTCCCCGAAGAGGTCCTCGCCCACGCTGCCGACAAAGGCGGCCTCCGAGCCGAGCCTTGAGGCGGCGACCGCCACGTTCGCGGGCGCTCCTCCGGGCCTGGCGACGAAGCCGAGCTCGACGTCCGAGATCTCCTCCTCCCTGTAAATATCCGAAACGACCTCGCCAAGGGCCACTATCTTTCCCATGATCTCCCCCGATCTCCCGTCCCTACGGCCGGACATCCACCTCGCCGAGGCCCCGGATCTCCTCGTCCGAATGCCCCGCCTCCCGCAACGGCCCGACGACGTCCCTCTCCACGTCCGGCACGTAACAGACCACCAGGTCGGCCACCCCGTCGGGGACGACCTCGACCTCCCCGATCCCCGCCGGCAGGACGCAGCTCTCCGCCCGCCCGAGCGACTCCACCCCGCCCCCGTACCGGAGCTGCACGCTGCCCTCCCCCACGTTCGAGAGGGTGAGGAAACGGTCCGGGCGGGCCGGCACGGTGTGGGCATTCCTCAAGTTCCACCGTTCGAGGGCGAAGTGTGGCCCGGCGCAGCAGAGGGTTCTGCGGTTCGTCCTATCCTCCAGCGTGAGGCCGGGGTTCGGGCGGGGCATGAAGTCTGTCTTGAGCTCGTCGAGCGTGGCCTCGATGTTGGCATTCCATTCCTCTTCGTCCAGGCGGTTGCCGTAGAGGTCTTCCGGCATGACGAACTGGCCGAGGTCGGAGGTCTGCTGGACCTCGGAGATCAGGGTTCCGGGCCCGAAGGTGTGGAGGATGCCGCCTGGCACGTAGACCGTGTCGCCGGCCCGGATAGGGTAACGAAGCATCACCGAGTCATAGTCCTGGCGCTTGAAGGCGTTGAAGAGGTCCCGCCGCGAGAAGCCTTCCTTTATGCCGGCCAGGATCGAGGCGTCCGACTCGGCCCAGAGGATGTGCCACGCCTCGCTCTTGCCGTGGGAGGCGCCGTGTTTTCTCTTCGCAGTCTCGTCGTCGGGGTGGAGGTGGACGGGGAGCATGTGGGAGGCGTCGAGGAACTTGAGCAGGATCGGGAAGTGAGGCCCTCGCCAGCCCTCCCCGACGAGCTCGTCCGGGAACTCCTCGACCAGATCGTGGAGCGTCCTGCCAGCATAGGAGCCGTTCGTGACCGTCGCGGTCGTATCCGCGTAGTCGCTGATCTCCCACGTCTCGGCGACGACGCCGTCGGACACGCCCTCCTTGCCGAGCCTCTCCGGGATCAGACGCTCCCCGAAATAGTACTCGCGCACGTGGAAGGTCAGCTTTATCGGGTAGGCTTGCATGGTCCCTCCCCCGTCTCTTCTTTTCCCTGACAGGAGCATTCTACCTGCGCCGGGGCCCTTCCCGCGGGCCGCTGCCGGCGGGCCAGGTACACCCCGAGCAGGATCACGGCGCCGCCGACTATCTTGTTCCACCCGAGCGACTCGCCGAAGAAGACGATCCCCGAGGTAACGCCGACGGTGGTTATGAGGTACTGGTAGACGAGCACCCGGTTGGCCCCGATGCGGCTTATGCCCCGCTGCCACGCGGTAAAGGCGAACGCCGTCGCGAACACCGCCGCGTACCCGACGGCCAGCAGCGGCCCGGCACCTATCCTCCCCCACTCCATCCCTGGCACCGATGGGACGGAGAGCAACAGCAGAAACGGAGCCCCGAAGAGCACGGGATAGGTCGCCACGGCCAGCGGCGAGTACCGCTCGAGAAGGGGCATCGAGAGGACGGCGTAGGCCCCGACGCACACGGCGGCCACCAGGACGAACGCATCGCCTACGAGGTTCGTGCCCCCGCCCCCGAGCCCCTCCGAGACGACGGCGGCGACGCCCACGATAGAGAGGCCCACGCCAAGGACACCCCTGGCGGTGGGTCGTTCGAGGCCGAGCAGGGAGCCGAGCAAGAGGCCCCAGACTGGGGCTGTCGCGAAGATCAGGCCCGTGCTCGCGGCACTGGTGAGACTCAGGCCGAACGTGAAGCCGGTCTGGGCCGTGGCCACCCCGAAGCACCCGAGCGCCGCCATCGGGAGGAGATCCTCCCTCGCCAGCCGGCTCTTGGGCTCGAGCACCCGCAAGACCCCGTACATGAGCCCACCCCCCACCGAGAACCGCAAGGCGACGAGCATCATCGGCGGTATGGCCTCGGCGGCGTACTTGGTCGCCGCGAAGTTCAGCCCCCAGAAGACCGCCGCGAAGACCAGCGCGACCTCCGTCGCTGCGGTCCCCCGCCCCCCCGGCCCGTTCACCGGACGCGCCGACCCTCGGGCGGACGTGAGATCCCACCCGTCAACCCGCCCGAAACCCGATGCCCGATACCTCGGTCCTACCCGTAGTCCGGCAGCGGCCCGCCGGCGTCCCTGAGCACGTAGCCGTCGTACATCCTCTTGACGATGTCCGAGTTGCCCGCGGCGATGTTTTTGTTCATTCCGGGATCATCCCGCACGTCGAAGAGCTTGGCGCCGGAGCCGTCGTCGGCGGAGAACATGGCGTAGCGGTCGTCGCGGGTCCAGACGTGGTCGTGGTAGCCGAGGGTGAAGTGGGGACGCTCCTCGGGCTCACCGCCGTCGAAGAAGGCCATGAGGTCCTGGCCGGTCATCTGCTCCGGGGGGTCTATCCCGAGGTGGCCGAGGATGGTCGGGGCGACGTCGTGGGTCGAGGCGAAGTAGTCGCTCGCGTCGCCGGAGAGCCTGCCTCCGGGGTGGCGTATCATAAACGGCACGTCCACCGTCTCCGGGTACAGGGCGTAGTGTGGTTTGCCAACGAGGCCGTGCTCGCCGAGGATCATGCCGTGGTCGCTGAGCAACAAGACCAGCGTGTCCTCAAAGAGGTTCAGCTCCTCCATCTTGTCCAAAAAGCGCCCCAGCCAGCGGTCCATCATCGTGAGCTCCCCCGCGTAAAGAGCGCGCATCCGGTCGACCTGCCGCTCCGTCAGGTAGTCGCTGGAACCGTAGACCGGCGCGAACGGCTCGGGCCCGTCGGCGCCGTCGGAGTACAGGTTGGTGTACTTCTCGGGCGGGTCCCAGGGGGCGTGCGGGTCGTAGACGTCCACCGTCAGGAAGAACGGCCCCACGTCCCTCGCCGACTCCAGAAACTCCGACGCCCGGTTGAAGACGCGCGGGGCGAACCAATCCTCCTCGCGCTTGCGGTCGGCAACGTTCGCGAAATACTGGGCGAAGTACTGCTCGCCGCCCGTTCCGGAGTCGGGGTTGGCTATAAAAGCCCGGTCCAGGCTCTCGGGGGGGCAGGTCCAGATCGGACGGTACCTGTCCGTGGTCTGGCCGCGGAAGAAATCCCAGACGTCGAAGCCCCGGTGCATGTTGTAGGCCGGCTTGTACTGCTGGAGGTTGTCCGAGACGAACAGGTTCAAGTACCCGTTCTCCTTGAGGACCTCGGCGAGCGTGACCTGGTCCAGCGGTATGGGCTGCCAGCCCCGCAGGGAGATGTTCTCCCCCTCGGGCGGGTCCCAGTCCCGAAAAGGCCACGTCCTGGTGCCCGTGTGGATGGCCCTGCGGGCGCAGATCGTTGGCGTGGACTCGGGGTAGGCCCGCGTGAAGCGCAGGCTCTCCTGCGCTAAAGAGTCGAGGTTGGGGGTCTGGATCCAATCGTTCCCGTAGGCCCCGATGTGGTCCTTGCGCAGAGTGTCCACGATGATCAGGACGACGTTCTGTCCGCTGCCGGCCCTCTGCGGCGACTCCCGCTTCACGCCCCCCTCCGTGCTGCACGCGCTGGCGCCGAGCACAGCCATCCCGGCCGTCCCGGCTCCCGCCGCTTTCAGAAAATCTCTTCTGGTGAACCTGCGTCGCAGGATCGTCGCCCCCTCCAGTATCTTCAACGCACGCGAGGATACCAGAAGAGGTCGTTGCTGAGAGCGAACCGACGTCGCCGACCATCAAGGTGGCCTAGAAGGTGCGAGACACGCCGTACTTGCGCATCCGGGTAGGAAGCTACCGCGTCGTCTACGAGGTGGGCGATGAAGAGCTGGTGATGTTGACCATGAGGATCAGGCACCGCAAGGAGGTGTACCGGCGGCTCTGATCAGGAGGGCGGGCCCGGCAGGATTCGAACCTGCGACACACGGCCCGGAAACCGTTCGCGCTACCTACCGGTGGAGTGAAAGCCCATTTTTATGGGATTTTCCAGGCATCTTCCGTGCGCCATTTCGTTGGCATCTACCGTCAATTACTGTCGGAAAGACTGTCAAGGTTGTCCCGTTGCTCAACACCCCGGTAGGCGGATCTCAGGAACTTCGACGCCTCCTCGGGGGGCAGCGGCCTGGAGAAGTGGTAGCCCTGGCCGAAGTCGCAACCCATCTCCTTGAGCAGCGTCTCCTGCTCCGCTATCTCCACCCCCTCGGCCACCACCTCCATCCCCAAGATGTGTGCCAGGTCCACGACCGTCCGCACGATGGCCGTGTCTTCTACCTCCAGTCCAAGTCCCTTCGTGAAGGAGCGGTCGATCTTGAGGATGTCCGTGGGCAGTCGCTTCAGGTAGGACAGCGAGGAGTACCCGCTGCCGAAGTCGTCCAGGGAGACCCGTACCCCGAGGGCCGTGAGCCGGTCGAGGGCCGCCGTGTTGGCCTCCAGAGCGCCTATGTAGACAGTCTCGGTGATGTCCAGCCCCAGCGAGGAGGCCGGCAGCCCAGTCTCGGCAAGGGCTCGGCCTACCACCTCGTGCAGGTCGGGGCGCCTGAGCTGACTGCCCGAGAGGTTCACGGACACCGCAAGCGGCGGCGTAAGGGGGAACTCGCGCTGCCACTGGATCGCCCGCCGACAGGCCTCCTCGAGCACCATTTCGCCCATAGGCACCACCAGCCCGCTCTCCTCAGCCACCGGCACGAACTCGTTCGGGTCCAGCAGGCCCCTCTCGGGATGCTCCCACCTCACCAGCGCCTCCACGCCCGACACCGCCCCGGTCTGCAGGTTGACGATGGGCTGGTAGTGGACGACGAACTCGCCCTCCTCTATGGCCCGCCTGAGATCGTTCTCGAGCTCCAGCCGCCCGAGCGCCCGCTCGTGCATCGTCGGATCAAACACGCAGTAATTGCAGCTCTCGGCCTTGGCCCTGTACATCGCCGTGTCGGCCTCCCTGATCAGGCCCTCGGGGCCGTAGGTCCTGGCGTGGCCAAGGGAAACGCCGATGCTCGCGGCCGCGTAAAGTTGCTTTCCCTCCAAAAAGAACGGTCTGCGAAGCTCCTCCGTGATGCGCTCGGACACCCGGACGGCCTCCGCCGCATCGTCGATCTCCTCGAGCAGCACGACGAACTCGTCGCCGCCGAAACGGGCGAGGGTGTCCTCCGGCCTGAGGCAGCGGCCGAGACGCTGGGCCACGACCGTGAGGAGAAGGTCCCCGACGTCGTGGCCCAGGGAGTCGTTGACGAACTTGAAGTCGTCGAGGTCCATGAACAGCACGGCGACCTGATTGCCCCGCCTCCTGGTTCGTTGGAGGGCCTGCCTGAGGTGGTCCACGAACAGCCTGCGGTTCGGGAGGCCCGTGAGGTGGTCGTGGAACGCCAGGTGGTGCAGTCGCTCCTCGGACCGCTTTTTCTGGGTGACGTCGCTCATTATGCCCTGCACGAACTGCGGCTCGCCCGCCTCGTCCCGCACGAGCACGGTCTCCTCGTGCACCCACACCGTGGACCCGTCCTTGGCCAGCAGCCTGTACTCCTGGTCGACCGGCTCCCCGTCGGCCTCGAAGCGCTCGTCGGAGGCGAGCACCGCATCCCTGTCGTCGGGGTGGAGCCTCTCCCGCCACAGTTTCCCCGCCGCCCATTCCTCGGGGGTGTATCCGAGCATCGACTTCACCTGGGGGCTCACGTAGAGAGACTCCTCCGAGCCGTCAGCACGGTCGACGAAGGTGACGGCCGGTATCCGCTCGACGAGCGTACGGTAGCGCTCCTCGGCCTCCATGAGGCGCCGTTCGGCCGCTTTGCGTCCGGTGACGTCCCGCACGGCGGTGACGCGCACGCTGCGCCCCCGGTAGGAGAACGCCCTGCCCCGGACCTCGAGGTCGAGGCTCGTGCCGTCCTTCCTCACACCTACGATCTCGTACGGCTCCTCCGCCCCTGAGGCGATCTTGCCGCGTACCAGGTCCCGGTGCTCGGGCGCAACGAACTCAAGGGCGGACCGACCGACTACCTCCGCCAGTTCGTAGCCCAGCATATCGGTCAACGCGCGGTTGGCCTCCAAAATGTCGCCCCCATCGCTGATGAGGATGCCCTCGAAGGCGGAATCGGCCAGGCCCCGAAGTCGTTCCTCGCTCCGGCGCACGGCCTCCTCGGCCTGCTTGCGCTCCGTGACGTCAATCAGGAGGCCCTGCCACAACAGCGGGCGGCCCTCCTCGTCCCTGAGCAACTCCGACTCGTCGCGCACCCACACGGTCCGTCCATCCCTGGCGATCAGGCGGTACTCCTCGCCGAACGGCTCCTTCGCCGCCCTAGCGCGGTCGTCCTCCTCGATCACCCAGTCTCGGTCTTCGGGGTGCAGCCGTTCCTTCCAGAGGTCCTCGCCTATCCACTCCTCAGGAGTGTAGCCAAGGAGCGACTCGATCCGGGGGCTGGTGTAGATGGCTACGTCCGCGGCGGTGGCGCTGTCGGCGTAGGCGACCGCCGGGATCTGCTCGACGAGGAGACGGTACCTCTCCTCGGCCTCCCTCAGCTCCCCCTCGACGCGCTTGAGCTCGGAGATGTCGAGCATGATGCCTTGCCAGATCTGCTTCCCGTCGTAGCCGGTGCGCACAAGCATCCCGCTCTCCCTAAGCCACACCACACGGCCGTCCTTGGTGATCATACGGAAGTCCAGGTCGAACGGCTCTCCCGTCGCGCCCGTTCGCTCGTCGTCGGCCAGGACCCGTTCCCGGTCGTCGGGGTGCACGATGGATTTCCAGAACTCGGGGTCGGCGGTGTATTCCTCGGGAGTGTAGCCCAGGACGGTCTCGACCTGCGGGCTAACGTAGATGGCGCCGCTGAGCCCGCCGGGCACCTGGTGGTGGATGTAGGACATGGCCGGACCACGTTCGACGAGGGTGCGGTAGCGCTCCTCGGCCTCCTTGAGCCTCTCCTCGGCCTCCACCCTCTGGGTGATGTCCCGGCAATTGAAGACGAGACCCCCGACGGCCGGGTTGTCGAGCTGGTTGTTGCACACCGACTCGAACCAGCGCCATGAGCCGTCCTTGTGCCTGTAGCGGATCGTGACCGGCTCGTTGACCCCGGGGTTTTGCAGCTGCTCGTGGAAGACGGGCCAGGCCCACTCTAGGTCCTCGGGGTGGATGAAGTACTCGAGCCTTTTCCCGATCTCCTCCTCGGGGTCGTAGCCGAGGAGCCGCCTCACCGAAGGGCTCGCGTAGGCGAGGGTGCTGTCGGGACCTTGGATCAGCACGAGGTCCAGCGCATTCTCGTTCAGAGCCCGGTGGAACTCCTCGCTCTCGCGCAGGGCCTTCTCCGCCGCGACGCGTTCGGTCACGTCGCGGCAGTTGCACACCACGCCCCGTAGGGCGGGATCGTCGAGCCTGTTGTTGGCGACAACCTCGAGGTGGACGATGGAGCCGTCCTTGCGCCGGTACCTGATCGTCCCTAGGTGGTGCGGGCCCGGCACCGGCAGGGTCTCCGCCACCTTCTCCAGCGTCCGCTCCAAGTCGTCGGAGTGGACGTAGTCGGCGATCACGGTCCCCACGAACTCCTCCGGTGCGTAGCCCAGGACACGCTCGATGGAGGGGCTGGCGTAGAGGGCGACGTTGCCCTCGTCGGCGAGCACCACGAAGTCTTGGGCGTTCTCCATGAGCGCCCCGAGCCGCTCCTCGGCCTCCTTGCGCCGGGTCACGTCCCGGACGTTCACCACCACCCCCCTCACGTCAGGGTCGTCGAGCAGGTAAGTGCCCACCGACTCCACCCACCGCCACGAGCCGTCCTTGTGGCGGAAGCGGTACTCCGCAATGTTGGTGGCCACGCTCTCGTCGGCGAGGGCCCTCTCGGTCTCCTCCAGCACGCGGGGCAGGTCCTCGGGGTGAACGAGGTCCAGCACGTTCATCTTGCCCGCGGCCTCTGCGGGATCGTAGCCGAGAACCTTCTCGAAGGCGGGGCTGGCGTAGCGCAGCGTGCCGTCCGGGTCCACGACCTTGACGACCTCCGAGGCGTTCCTGAGTGCGGAGCGCAGCCACAGCACGTCTTCCCCCGGCTGTCCTACATTGGCATGCGTGGGCTCGTGACCGCCGTCAGGGGCGCCACTACGCAGATCGTTCCGGTGGTGATCCGAGGGGTCCACGCCCTCCTCCCCACTTCTGGCCCCGATGACGATGACGAGTATACCGCCCGATGATCGCGGGGCGCTACCCATACATCTTGGGCAACCCTCAGCGGGTTACTAGCACGAGATGGGTCGGTGATCGGCCCAGGGCAGGGACTGCAATCAACCGCCGGGGGAGCCACCGGGATTGCCACGAGCTACAGGCTTGAAGGGTACACGTTCGGGCATACTGCTCGGAACCCCTCGTTGGCATAGGAGCAGCCTTCTCCTCTGAAGCTTCTCAACCTGGCCCTCCTTATGGTGCAGTTGAGGTCCAGTGGGTCCCTCAAGGGACCACGGGAAGACGACGCAAAACCCGGCACTTCCGGGTTAAAGGAGGGCGGGCCCGGCAGGATTCGAACCTGCGACACACGGCCCCGGAAACCGTTGCTCTATCCCCTGAGCTACGGGCCCGCGTAAAGTGAACCGCCCACGGATACTACCCCACCGGCACCGGCGCTTCAATCGGGTGCCTGGACACGTTTGCAATCGTGCGGGCGATGTATAAACTACGCCGCACCCTTTATGTACGCGGTGATCTCCGACATCCACGGGAATTTCGAGGCGCTCGAGGCGGTCCTGCGGGACATGCCGGCGGACGTCGAGACAGTGTACTGCCTCGGGGACATTATCGGCTACGGCGCGAGCCCGAACGAGTGCTGCGACGCCGTCAGGAAGCTCGGGATGCCGACGATCACGGGCAACCACGACCTGGCTGTGACGGATCTCTCCACGGACCTGAACTGGTTCAACCCCGTCGCCGCCGCCGCCGTGATGTGGACTCGCGACCAGCTGACGGAGGAGAACGCGGCCTTTCTGCGCTCCCGCCCGCGCATGATGCAGACCCGGGAGGCGCTCTTCGTCCACGGCTCGGTGCGCGACCCCGACGAGTACATCATCAACAGCATCTCCGCCGAGGAGAACCTCGAGGTACTTACGCGGGAGTACCCCAACGTCCCCGTATGCTTCTACGGCCACACGCACGTGAAGGCCGTAGCCCCCTCGCCCAACGGCGCGATGAACGGGGGGCACACGCTGGACCTGAGGTCCGGTGGACCCTACCTGGTGAACCCCGGCTCCGTGGGACAGCCGCGCGACGGCGACACGTTCGCCTCCTACGTGCTGGCCGACGAGGGGCGCATCGTCTACCGCTTCGTCGAGTACGACATCCCGAAGGCGCAGACCAAGATCCGGGCCGCGGGCCTCCCCGAGATGCTCGCCGACCGCCTAGCCGTAGGCCGCTAGGGACAGGCCTTCCAGGGCGTGCAACCCGCCTTCCCCCGGCTCTTCACCGTTCAGGAGGCGAACGACCTCCTTCCAAAGCTGGGCGAGCTTCTCGAAGACGTCTCCGCGCACCGGGACGCCATGCGCGAGAAGGCGCCTCATATGGAGCCAATCCTGCGGGCTGCGGGCTCGAACGGCGGCGGGAGGGTCGGCTCCGAGTACGGCGTCGAGGCGTACAGGCTCTACCTGGCGATAGAGGCTATAAGGGAGCTCGGCGTCCTGCTGAAGGACCTGGATACGGGGTTGCTCGACTTCCCTCACGAGCGGGAGGGGCGGGTCGTCTTTTTGTGCTGGCACCCGCCGGAGGAGAGGGTGGCGTTCTGGCACGAGATCGAGGCCGGCTACCCCGGCCGCCAGCCGCTGTAGCGACCCGTGCGGATAGTTCTCCAGAGGGTAAAGAGCGCCTCCGTTACCGTTGATGGCGAGAGGATCTCCGAGATAGGTCCGGGCCTGCTCCTGCTGGTCGGCGTCGCCGCCGGGGACGGGGCGGCCGAAGCCGGCTGGCTGGCCAAAAAGGTCGCCGGCCTGCGCGTGCTGGCGGACGAAGCCGGCAAGATGAACCGGAGCGTCGTCGAGTCGGGGGGCGGGATCCTCGCCGTCTCCCAATTCACGCTTCTCGGCGACGCGAGAAAAGGCCGCCGCCCGAGCTTTGTCGGGGCCGCGCCGCCCGAAGTCGCGGAGCCCCTGTTCGATCTTTTCTGCGAAGAGCTGCGCAGGACGGGCGTCCGGTCGGTCCGGACCGGACGTTTCGGGGCGATGATGGACGTCGCACTCGTGAACGACGGGCCTGTGACGATCATGCTGGAGAGATAGTATGTGGGCGTGCTAGTGCGTGCTAGTGCGTGCTAGTGCGTGCTAGTGGAGGCGCAGGCCGGAGCGCGCCCTCTGCCAGTCGCTATACCCGCCGGGGTAACCGCGGAGAGTCCCTTCGCGCACCTCGACTATTCGGTCCGTGAGCCGGTCGAGGAAGTAGCGGTCGTGGGAGACGAAGACGACGGTGCCGGGGAAACGCTCGAGCTCGGCTTCGAGTACCTCCATCGAGGCTATGTCCAGGTGGTTCGTCGGCTCGTCGAGGACGAGGAAGTTCGGTTCCTTGAGCATGAGGAGCAGGAACTCCAGGCGGGTGCGTTCGCCACCGCTCAAGGAGTCCACGGGGGAGCGGGCCTGCTCGTAGCGGAAGAGAAAGCGGCCGAGGAGCTTCACGGCGTCGCCCTCGTAGATGGGTTTGGCGTCGCGCACGAGGCTCAAAGGCGTGGCGCCGGGGGCGGGGGCGTGGTCCTGGGGGAGGTACCCGGTGTTTATGGAGGGGCCGATCCAGCGGGTCCCTTCTGCGGGCTCCAGTTCTCCGGCAAGCACCTTCGCGAGCACGCTCTTGCCCGCGCCGTTCGGGCCGACGACGCCGACGCGCTCGCCGCGGGCGACGGTCAGGTCGGCCCCGATCAGGACAGGCTCCTCCCCGAAAGCGATACCCACGTCGCCTAGCTCCACGACCTTCTGGCCGCCCCTGACACCCTCGCGGAAGCTCAGGCCTATCCTGCGCCGCTCCAGCACAGGCTTCTCGACCTTGTCCATGCTCTCGATCTGGCGCCGCTTTACCCGCGCCTGCCTGGCGTGCCGCTCGTCCTCGGTGTTGTGCGCCCACTGCTTGAAGCGCCGGATGGCCTCCTCAAGACGTGCTATCTCTTTCTGCTGCGTGACGTAGAGTTGCTGCTGGCGCTTCCCTTCCAGCTCCCGCGCCAGCGCGTAGGCCGAGTAGTTGCCGGGCCACACTCTCGCCTTTCCGCCCTCTAGTTCCACGATCTCGGTGGCCGTCTCGTCGAGCAGGTAGCGGTCGTGGGAGACGGTCACGACGGCGCCCTCGAAGGACCGGACGATGGCCTCGAGGCGCCCGCGCCGCCCGGCGTCGAGGTGGCTCTCGGGCTCGTCGAGGAGCAGGACGTCGGGACGGCCCACGAGGCAAGCCCCGAGTACCGCGAGCTTGCGCTGCCCCCCGCTCAACTGGTCCATCGGCCTGTCCACGTCGTCCCGGTCGAAGCCAAGCTCCGCCAGGCGCCCGCGCGCCTCGCCGTCGAAGCCGTTGCCGCCGAGCTCGGTGAAGCGCTCGATCAGTTGCGCGTGGCGTTCGAGCACCCGCTCCATCCGGCGCAGATCGCCCGTCACCTCCGGCTCCCCGAGGCGCTCCTCGCACGCTTCGAGCTCCCGCCGCACCCCGGCGAGCTCTGGCCTGGCGGCGCGCAACACCTCCATCGGGGTGTGGGCCCCGCGTTCGACGTACTGGGGGAGAGAGGCGACGCGCAGGCCGCGCCGCCGCACGACCTCGCCGCCGTCGGGCTCCTCAAGGCCGGCCAGCAGGCGCAGCAGCGTGGACTTGCCCGCCCCGTTGCCGCCGACGAGCCCGATCCTGGCCCCGGGGGCGACCGAGAGGTCCAGCCCGCGCAATATCGCCCGCCCACCGTAGAACTTGTCTATGGACCGAAGCCCTATCACGGTCAAAACGACGTTCCCCTACTACCCGACCTACTATCCGAAACAGAACTTACCCCGCCAATAATGACGCCCCGCCGCCCCGCGCGCATCACCCATTCGGACGATCCTCGCCCGCTAACCGCCACGCGTGCGTCCTTCGACGTACAGCGTCGCCGGCCGCGTGTAGCCCTCACCCCGGATCCGCTCCCGCAGTGCCGCCCTTCGTCCCCGCAGACGCTCCCCGACCCCGGCCGGCAGGACGGCGAACGTCGCCGACTCCTCTTCGGCCAGAACGATTTTCTCCAGGTGCCGGATGGCCTGCGGCGCAAAGATGCGCCACCCGACGTTCGACAAGACCTTCTCGTGCAGGGCAACCAACCGCTCCGGCCTACCTATCCCGAACAGCTCCCTGCCGGAAGAAGCGAGGGCGAGCTCCGCGTCCAGCCTCTCGTCCTCCAGTTGGACCGCTGGAACCGTATCCACGAAGTCCTCCGTCACCACGCGCCCGCCGGGGCGCACCACGGATGCCAGTATCCGCAGCGCCTCCTCGGCGCTCTCTCCAGATACGTCGATCTCGTGGAAGAGACCGGCGGAGTAGACGAGGTCGAAAGTGTCCGGGCCGAACGGCGGATCGAAGACGCTCCCCGCGACGAGACGTACGGGCGCCGGCAGGTCCGCGACTTCGAGATTCTCTCCCGACTCCTCCACACGTCTCCGGTCAAGGTCCAGTGCCGTGACAGTGCCCCCTTCTCCAGCCCTCTGGCTCAGGCCTTCGATCCAGAGCAGGGAGGAGCCGCCGGCGTAGAGGACGTCCATGCCCCGGATATCTCCCAGGAGGTCGAGCGCGCGGTCGCAGGTGGAGACGAGGTCGTCTTCGAACTCTTCCCGCTCTTCTGGGGTTAGTGGATCTTGCCGGTATAATCCGCCCGTCATGAAGGTGATTGTCGCAAGCAACCTGGTCAAGTACCACGGCGGGGACGTGAAGGTCCTCTCCGGCGCGACCCTGTCTATTGAAGCCGGGGAGAAGGTCGGCCTGGTGGGGCGCAACGGGGCCGGGAAGACGACGTTGCTTGAGATACTCGCCGGAAACTCCCGTCCGGAGGAGGGCTCGGTCGAGTACCCGGGCGAGGCGAAGGTCGGCATGACGGCCCAGAAGCTCTACGCCGGCGAGCGCGGGCGGCGCTCGGTGGAGGAGGAGATCTCCTCCGCCTTCGAGCCCCTGATGAGACGCGAGCGGGAGCTGGAAGAGCTCGGCGCCCAGCTCTCCGACGACCCCTCGGACGCCCTGATGGAGCGTTACGGGCGGCTGCAGAGCGCGTTCGAGAGGGACGGCGGCTACGACTACCGAGCCCGCGCCGCCTCGACCCTCTCCTCTTTGGGTTTTGCGCCGGAGGACTGGAAGCGCCCCGTGGGGTCATTCTCCGGCGGGGAGCAGAGCCGGGTCGCCCTCGCGCGGCTGCTACTGGAGGAGCCGGACCTGATCCTGCTAGACGAGCCCACCAACCACCTCGACCTCCAGGCCATCGAGTGGCTCGAGGGCTTCGTAAAGAACGCCAGGAGCGCCGTCCTCGTCGTCTCCCACGACCGCTACTTCCTGGACGCGGTCTCGGGCTCGATCCTGGAGCTCGAGGAGGGCCAGGTCTCGCGCTACACCGGCAACTACAGCCGCTACGTCGAGGAGAAGAAGGCCCGCTCCGAGCAGCTCGCCCGCAAGGCGAAGGCGAACGCCGAGCGCCGCGCCCAACTCGAGCGCTTCGTCGAGAAGAACCGCGCCAAGGCCACCAAGGCGGCCCAGGCTCGCAGCAAACAGAAGCTCCTCGACCGCATGGAGAAGATAGAGGACCCCAAGAGCAAGGCCAGGAACCTCAAGATGGACCTCGGCGGCGAGACCCGCCGCGCTGGCCGCGTCGTGATGGAGATGGAGGGCGTCCGCTACGCCCACGAGGACTCTGAAGCACCGCTCCTCGACGACCTCGATCTCATCGTGGAGCGCGGCGAGCGGGTCGCCCTCCTCGGCCCGAACGGCACGGGCAAGAGCACCATCATGCGCCTCGCCACCGGCGAGCTCCGCCCGGGTGGCGGCACGGTGCGCCTCGGCAACAACGTCTCCCCCGCCTACCAGGACCAGCAACTCGCCCGCCTCGACGATCGGAAGACCGTCCTGCAGGAGGCTATGGGCGCCACTGGCCTCGACGCGCCAGAAGCCCGCGAGTTGCTCGGCGCCTTCCTCTTCTCCGGCGGCGACGTCTTCAAGAAGGTCTCGGCCCTCTCCGGCGGCGAACGGAACCGCCTGAGCCTCGCCGAGATAGTCGTCAGCGGCGCCAACCTCCTCCTCCTCGACGAGCCCACCAACAACCTGGATATCCCGGCCCGCGAGGCCCTAGAGGAGGCCCTGCTGGGGTACCGGGGCACCATGTTCTTCATATCCCACGACCGCTACTTCCTCCGCAAGCTCGCTACGAGAATCGTAGAGCTCGGAGACAAGAGACTGACCAACTACCTCGGCGGCTACGACTACTACCGCGCCCACCGCCGCCTCGACGAGGACCCGAAGAACGGCAAGCGCCGCCCCCGCCGCCGCATCCGGCCCGGCCAGAGCAAAGAAGAGAGCATCCTCGCGAGCCGCCTCGTGGCCGTGGAAGGCGAGATCGACGCCACCGAGCGCCGCCTCGTCCGCCTCGAAAAAGAGCTCGCCACCTCGGAGCTCTACTCCGACGGCAAACGATCCCGCGAGGTCGTAACGGAGCACCGCCAGCTAAAGGGCATCCTGGATGGTCTCTACGCTGACTGGGGCGAGCTGCTCGAAGAGGCCGATGAAGTGGGGTTGTAGAGGGCTCAGGGCTCGGCCGCCGGCGTTCCGCACGAGAGACCCGTTCAGCAAAGTCAAGGTCCGGCTACAACTCGGCGGCGAACGGGGCATCGCCGTTGCGGGGGCGCCTGTGTCGGTCTAAGGTACTCGCGAATAGCGCCCCTGCCCGATCCGGAGGCGCGGGTCACCCGTTAACAACGTCCGACGCGAAGGTTGTCCTGATCGCGCAAGATCCAACCCCGAACCCTCGGCGAGAGGTCGACGCCATGAGGGGCTGCCTGGCTGTTCTCGTCCTGCTGTCCGTCCTCGTGTTCCTGGGGCTGGTCGTGCCCGTCCGGCTCATCGGCACCGGTCTCGATGACTTCGGGGATCCCGGGGACCGCGAGAGGCGGATGGCGGCCAAGGCGCTCTTCCACGGTCCCGAGCTGTACGGCAGCGGCTTTCTCGAGATCGGGGACTACAACGGGCCGCCCCTCGTGCTCGGCTGGCACGTCGAGAGCGTGGAGGAGTGCCCGCCCTTGCCGGGCAGGGAGGAGCCCGAGGCAGACAGCTACCGCGCCTACGGCGGGGGGAGCGCCAGCATCAGGTCGTATACCCTCTTCGGCATCCCGCGGGGAGAGATGGAGGTCACCTGTGGCGGTCGCCGAAAATGGGAGTCGTACTTCTGAGCGACTCGCGCCCGAGGCAGGTTCGCAAACAAGAGAGAAACCGAAAGCTGATGGCCAAAAGCTGACCACCCGAAAAGTCGGGACGAGAGGATTCGAACCTCCGACCTCCTCGTCCCGAACGAGGCGCGCTACCAGGCTGCGCTACGTCCCGACTGAGCGGACATTATAGCAGTCAGCTTCCGGCTGTCAGCCTCAACTACCTCCGGCGGGGACGCATCGGGCCTACGCCGAGCAACAAGGTCGCGCCCCTGGTGAGGCCGGCGTCCATATCGGCGCGGGGAACGCCGCTATCTTCCCTGGAAACCGCGCGCGGGCGCTCCGCGACGCCGGTCTTTTCGAGGGCCCCGCCCAGCAGGAACACGGCCAGCCGGCCGACGAGCCGGCCGGGCAGAAGGGTGGTGGACGGGACCTGATCCTCGCCTACCAGGGGCGCCTCGCTGACGGCCGTATCGTCGCTTAACGCCTTCATAGCTCCTCCGTATAGTCCTTGCATCAACGCTTGCAACAATGGACCGTAACGCAGGGCTATCCGGCGACGCATCGTTCAAAAGGGTGATCTTGGCAGGATTCAGCTGGCCCTAAGACCTGACAGCTGCAGCCTCAAATCTAGACGGCTATAAACGCTTTGTCCCTGCCCGCGTACAGCTCCAGGCTGCTCGCAATGGCCTCGGCGACGGCGGCGGGGTAGTAGGGGTCTGTGGCGAGGTCGAGCTCTTTGGGGTTGGTGAGGTGGAGGGGCTCCAGGACCACGGCGGGGATGTTCGTCTCGCGCAGTATCTCGTAGGAGCGGCCGAACTCGCCGATATCGCAGGTCTCTAAAGTTCGACTGACGCCGCGCTGGACGTAGGTCGCGGCCATCTGGCCCCGGTGGGAGCGGTAGCCGAGGCGCTCGAAGTAGTAGGAGGCGGTGCCGCAGGCCGAAGGAGTATGGTGGGCGGCGTGGTGGATCGAAACGATCATCTTCGCCCCGGAGGAGTTGGCCAGAAACGCCCGGTCCGCCGCCGTAGCCTCCTCGTCCTCGCTCCTGGTGAGCAGGATCTCCCTGGCCGGCAGGATCTGGGCGAGCTCGTGCGCCACCGCGAGGTTGACGTCGGCCTCGGAGAGACTGCCCTTGGCCACGTACCCCCTGTCCCTCCCGCCGTGGGCGGCGTCCACCACGATGGTGCCGGAGAACAGGTCCTCGGGGAAGTAGCCGCCGCTCTTGTCCGGGAGCTGGTGGGTGCCAAGGGTCTGGGTGGCGTAGGTGTTCAGGGTCTTGAAGACGGCGGCGTCGACGACCCCGTCGTCCTGGAGGCCGGCGTTCTTCTGGAAGTCCCGGACGGCCCGGGCGGCGCGGGCGTCGAAGAGGCCGTTCACGGAGCCGGGGTCGAAGCCGAGGTCGTTGAGCATCTTCTGGAGCTCAGCGACGTCGGTGCCGCGAAAGGGCGGCTGGCGCAGGTAGAGGAGACGCCCGCCGGGGCGGTAGCCCGCCTCGACGACCTCGCGCCAGGTGATCGGGCCGACCAGCCCGTCGGCCAGAAGGCCTAAAGAGCGCTGGAAGTCCCTCACGGCCAACTCCGTCCTCTCGCGGAAGACGCCGTCGATGCCGCGGTTGCCTAAAGAGAAGCCTAAAGACTGCAGACGGGTCTGGAGGTCAACGACCTCCCGTCCCCTATCTCCCCTCCGCAGCGTCAGCGCGTGCTGGACCGTTCTACCTTTCGTCCCGGGAAAGCGGCTAAAGCCGGGGCGCCGGGCGTCCTCTCGGAACCCGGCGCCCTGTAGAGCCTAACTCGGCCTTTCGGCTGGCTAGTTCTCGACGATGCCGAGGATGTCG
>CADCUW010000021.1 GCA_902805985.1 uncultured Rubrobacteraceae bacterium | reverse complement strand
TCCCGGATCCGGTCTCGTAGCCGTACCTGCACCGGTCTCCGGACGAGGCCCTGTGCCCGTCGTCAGCCTCCTCAAGAGCCCCTCTGTATGGCGAGTTGGACAAGGGAGTGGCAACGCTCGTTGGCCCCGAGGCCAGAGTGGCCCCGAGGCCAGAGTGGCCCCTGACCTTAACCCACTCGACCTCGTGGGGCCCGACGGCCTCAAGCACCTCCCGCCAGAGGTCCACGTTCTTAACCGGCTTCTTGTCGGCCTTCTTCCAGCCGTTCTTCTCCCACCCGGTTAGCCAGCCCTTGTTCATGGTGTCGATTAGGTAGGCGGAGTCGGAGTAGATCTTCACCCGGCTTGCCGCCTTCACGTGCCTCAGCCCCCCGATGGCCGCCCGCAGCTCCATCCGGTTGTTGGTGGTCTTTGGCTCATATCCGTGGATCTCCTCGGGCGTTGGTCCATCGTAGATCAGTGCGGCCCAGCCCCCACGACCGGGGTTCCCCTCGCACCCGCCGTCGGTGTAGATCTCGATCAGGCCCGTAGCCCTCTGACCGTCAGGGGAGCGGTGCCCGATCCGAGGAGGGGGAGGAGGTAGCGGGGCATCACCCGTAAGGTCGAACAGGCCCTCCCGCTTCTCCTCCTCGTAGAGGCGCTCGACGACGAACTCCCTCGCCAGGGCCAAGGGATTCTTGCCTTTCTTGAGGGCCACGGCCTCTATGCGCCGCAGCGTGTCCGGATCGAGGTGCAGGCTGGTAGAGTCGGTCATGGCGGTAATCCTAGCGGGTATTCCGGTCTACACCCCGAGGTTTGCCGAGCAACCACGCGGGCATCGACACGGGGGATCGATGGAGGGAGCGACTCAGGGAGGTCGGCGCCCCCACGCTCGTCATACACGGCACCGAGGATCCCATGTTCCCCTACGGCAACGCGGTCGTGCTGGCGAAGGAGGTTCCCGGCGCCCGGCTGCTCGCGCTGGAGGGGGTGGGGCACGAGGTGCCCCCTCGGGATCTCTGGGACGTCGTCGTGCCCGCGATATTGCGGCACACGGCGTCCGCATCCTGAGAGCAGTCCACGACGCCGACCCGGGATGCCACCCGGAACTTGAGCGACCCTCCATTCACCCAATCTCCTAGAAGGGGGCGTTCCGCGACCTTCGCCCTGAGACGGTTCTAGGAAATTCGCTTCGCCCCGGTCATATGTTCCTCGGCGCCCCGGTTCGGCGGGGGCAGACCTTCCCCTGGCCCTACCCAGCAGGAAGAGGACGCGCTCCTCCCTGTCCACACGTATGCCGTCGACCGGCAGCAGGACGATCCTCGTCCTGAAGGTACCCACGGCGACCTCCACCCGCACGACGCGGCCGGAGGGGTCCACAAAGACCCTCGACACCCGGCCGACGCGCCGCCTCAGGGGGTCGTGCAGCTCCCAGCCGGAGAACGCACCCGCTGCCCGGCGGTAGGGGTCGCCACCCATGGCGGCCATGTTCCCACACGTGAGGCGGCCGGTTGGTGCCACCGGACACCTCGGCCGCGTCCGCCCTGGCCTTACGGGCGGGGGTGTGCCATAAGGGAGGCGTGAAGTGGCTGAGGGACTTCGAGATCATCGCCGCCTTCCTGAGCGAGCGGGAGGTAGACGAGCTGCAGGCCGCCATAGACGCGCGCCGGGAGACCCGCGCCCCCAAAGCGCGGCCGACCGACGGGGCGGAGTGTAACGATCCCGGCCCTCCCGCACGTCCAACGCCATAAGACGATCCCATAAGGGGGCCGCCGGGGTCGTCGCCTCGGGCCTCGCCGTAGGTGCGGCGCGGGTGGGCGGCGGGCAGGTGGCGGCAAAGAGTCGGGTGAGCGAACTGGAAGGAGTGCGGTATGGGCCTGCTGGGCGGGAGCGGCGGCAAGAACGACAAGGACGAGGGGGCGATGGACAAGGCCAAGGGCCGGATGAAGGAGGCCGGCGGTTCCTTGACGG
>CADCUW010000020.1 GCA_902805985.1 uncultured Rubrobacteraceae bacterium | reverse complement strand
CCGTGACGGTGATCGTCCTGAACAACGACGGGGGTGGGATCTTCTCCTTCCTGCCCGTCTCCGGGCACGAGTCGTTCTTCGAGCCGTTCTTCGGCACGCCGCAGGGCGTCGGCTTCGAACCCGCGGCCGCCATGTTCGGGCTCCGCTACGAGAGCCCCGAGACGCCGCAGAAACTCCTCTCCGCCTACCGGACGGCCCGGTCGGGAGACGGCCCATCCTTGATAGAGGTCAAGACCGACCGTGACGAGAACGTGGCGGTCCACCGGAGGCTTCTCGAAGAGGTGGCGGCCGGGATGGGGGAGGCCTGATCCCGTGCCGCGCAGCCAGGTAACGGAGGCGAGAACGTCCCCTGCCTAGCCTGAACCACACCCTCTCCGGAGACCCTGAAGGCCCTGCCGTGCTCTTCCTGCACGGCTTTATGGGCCGCGCGGAGGACTGGCGCGACGTCTCGGCAAGCCTGGACGAACGTCTCTTCCGCATCGCCGCCGACCTCCCCGGACACGGCGCCTCGCTCGGGATGCCCCCGGATCGCTACACGATGGAGGGCGCGGCCCGCTCCGTGCTCGATGTCCTGGACGAGGTTGGGGTGGGCCGGGCGACGATGGTCGGATACTCGATGGGCGGCCGGCTCGCCCTGTATCTCACCCTTCGCCACCCGGACCGCTGCACCGGCCTCTTCCTGGAGTCCGCCTCCCCCGGCCTGGAACACCAAAGGGAGAGGGCGGCAAGACGGAGCGCCGACGAGCAGAAAGCGAAACGGTTGGAGTCAGGGGACTTTCGCGGGTTTCTGCGCGACTGGTACCTGCAGCCGCTCTTCGCGCCGCTCGCGCGGGACGAGCAACTCTTGCGCCGGACCATCGAGGACAAGATGCGCAACGTCCCCGCCGAGCTTGCAAAGTCGCTGCGGGGCCTGGGGACCGGCAGCCAGCCGTCGCTCTGGGGGGAGCTTCCGGGGTTACGGGTTCCATCCCTCGCCGTCGCGGGGGAGCTAGACGGGAAGTTCGTCGGGATCTCACACCGGATGGCCTCGCTCTGTCCGTCCCTAAGGGCGGCCGTTGTGCCGGGAGCGGGTCACAACGTCCACGCCGAGGCCTCCGGCGAGTACCTCTCCCTGTTGCGAAACGTGCTCGACGGCTCGTAGCCGCCGTCTGGACGACTTCAGGGTGCCGCGATGCTCTTCGGACGAGCCCCGTGTCCCTCACAAAGACGGTTGAAACCGGCTTGTTTACGCGAGAAGTGACGATTGCGAAAACGCCAGGGCCTTATTCTTTCCGGTGTAGGGTGCTCGTGGCGGAGATCCAATCCGCTACAAGGGCGTTATACTCGTGATAAGTCGAAATGTCGATTGTGATAACGGAGGTGCATCAGAGGTGGAGACGGAGTTGCTCAAGAGCTTCGTGGCGGTGGCCGAGGAGTTGCACTTCGGCCGGGCCGCGGAGAAGCGGCACATAGCTCAGCCTGCCCTGAGCCGTCACGTGCAGCGTCTGGAGGGCGAGCTCGGGTCGAACCTGTTCGATCGGGACCGCAGGAACGTGGCGCTCACGGAGGCGGGCAGGATCTACCTGGGCGAGGCCCGCGCTATTCTAGAGCGGGTCGAAGGTGCGCGCCGCAGGGTCGAGCGCGCCCGCCGGGGGGAGGTCGGGGAGATCTCCTTCGGCTACGAAGCCGCGACGCTCTACAACGTCTTCCCGGACATCGTGAGGCTGTACCGCGAGAGGTATCCGAACGTGGCGCTCTTCCTGCACGAGATGGTTACGGAGGATCAGATCTCCGCCCACGCGGAGGGCCGGATCGACGTCGGCCTGATACACCCCGAATTTACCCCGGAGGGCCTCGAAGGCGAGATCGTCTTCAGAGAACCCGTCGTCGTCGCCCTCCCCGACACCCATCCGCTCGCCGGGGAGGCGCGGGTCGAGGTTTCGGACCTCGCGGCGGACCCCTTCATCCTCTTCCCGAGACGCTTCGGACCGAAGAAGCACGACAACATGGTCGGCCTCTGCGCCGCCGCCGGCTTTGCCCCGAATATCGTTCAGGAGGCGGAGTCCAAGCAGGGCATGGTCGGGCTGGTGGCCGCCGGGATCGGGGTCTCGCTGCTCCCCGCCTCGGTCAGCAGCCTCCGGCGCAGCGGGGTCGTCTACGCCGAGATAGACGACGCCGACCGCTGGATGGAGATGGGCCTCTTCTGGAACCCGGAGCGCATGACGCCCGTCCTCAAGGGCTTCCTCGACACCGCGCGCGATGCCTGCCGCGGCCTCGACGTGGCCGATTTCGCGCGAGCCGGCGTCGTGACCCCGGGCGGGGGCGGAGTACCTGCCGCCCGGTGAACCCCGGCGCGTAGCCGAGCAGCCGCTTCGCCCTCGTGACATCGAGGAGGGCACCTCTCGTACCCGGCGCTGCGGACTCCGTCTAGTAGGTCACCACGACCTTGAAGCGCACGTCGCCGGAGTCGACCCTTTCGTAGGCCTCAGCGACGCGCTCCTTGGGAAAGACCTCGACCATCGGCTTCACCTCCCCGCGCGCGACGAAGTCGAGGGCCTCGACGAGAAACTCCGTGCCGTTGTGGGCGGAGCCTATGATCCGGTAGCTGTGCGAGACCAAAGGCAGCGTCGGCAACGTCATCTCGTCGAAGCCGATGCCCATCATGGCCACCGTGGCCCACGGGTTGAGACCCCCCATCGCGTCGGCGACGGCGGCGTGGGAGTTGTTCGTGTGCATCAGCAGGTCGGCGCCCCCGGCCTCCAGTAGGCCCGCGCCGTCCGAGACAACGTCGTCCGCGCCGAGCTGGCGGGCGAGGTCCTCCTTGTCTGGGGAGTGGGTCACCGCCGTGACGTGGTAGCCGGCGGCCCTGGCGTACTGGATCGCGAGGTGCCCGAGGCCGCCGACGCCGACCACTGCGACCCGGCCGCCCTCCTTGACGTCGGCCCGGCGGATAGCGCTCCACACCGTGTAGCCGGAGCAGAGCGTGGGCGCGGCCAGCTCGTAGGGGACCTCGTCGGGCAGCAGGACCGTCCCACCGGCATCGGCGGCGAGGTACTCGGCGTGGGCGCCGTCCACGTTGACGCCGGTGAGCGTCGGGTTGGCGCAGTTGGAGGCGGTGACGAAGCTCTTGACGTGCTCCCCACGACAGAAGTCGCATCGGCCGCACGCCTTCTGGACGATGGGCATCCCGACGCGGTCGCCGACCTGGCGCGTGGTGACGCCCTCGCCGACGGCGACGACCTCGCCGACGCCCTCGTGGCCCAAGACCAGGGGGAATTCTTTGAACGACAGCGTGCCGTGGGCCATCCACGCGTCGGTGCCGCAGATCCCGCAGGCGTGGATCTTGACCAGGACCTGATCGGTCCCAACCTCCGGCCGGTCCCTGTCCTGCAACTCCCACGGGGCGTTCGCCTCGGGGATGACGGCCGCCTTCATCTGGGTGGTCATCTTCTAACTCCTTCTCGATGGTCGTGTGCTAGGCGATTACGAGAAGGACTCTAAGCCCGGGCTCTTATAACGTCCAATACCAATAAGTGGTGCTGTGATAGATGATAAGCATCACAGCGGGCCGGGGGTTTGCGGCGGCCACGGCCCGGGGGGTGGGTTTGCTTCCGATCCCGGACGCCGTACATATTCGGGTGCCGGCAACGCCGCGGCGGGAGGCCGGCATGGCGAGTTCTGGGTCTGGATCTCCGGCACGTCGCCCGCCCGGGGTACCGCGTTGGCCGCACCACGGAATCTATTATCCGCCGGTATCGGCCTGTTCTCGGTAAGGGGCGCTTTGCCGAAGCCGCGCCTATAATCCCCACCATGACAGACATAGCGTGGGAACCGGCCGGAGAGTTCGAGGACATCAAGTACGAGAAGGCGGGAGGAATCGCCAAGATCACCATAAACCGCCCCGAGGTGCGCAACGCCTTCCGCCCGCTGACGGTCGTGGAGATGATGAGGGCTTTAGAGGACGCCCGCGAGGACCTCGAGACGGGCGTCATCATACTCACCGGGGAGGGGCCTGACGCGTTCTGCTCCGGCGGGGACCAGAAGGTGCGCGGGGACGCCGGGTACCTCGACTCTCCCGACGACCCGCGGCGCACGCCGGGCGGCGCGTCGGTCGGGCGCTTTCACGTAACGGACCTGCACGTCCAGATCCGTCGCTGCCCGAAGCCCGTCGTCGCCATGGTCGCCGGCTACGCGGTCGGCGGGGGGCACGTGCTGCACGTGGTCTGCGACCTGACCATTGCCGCGGACAACGCGAAGTTCGGCCAGGTAGGCCCGAGGGTCGGCTCCTTTGACGGCGGCTACGGAGCCTCCGTCCTCACCCAACTCGTCGGCCCGAAGCGGGCCAAGGAGATCTGGTTCCTCTGCCGCATGTACTCGGCCGAAGAGGCCTACGACATAGGCCTCGTCAACAAGGTGGTGCCCCTCGCCGAACTTGAGACTGAGACCGTTAGCTGGTGCCGCGAGATGATGCAGCACTCGCCGTTCGCCCTGCGGCTGCTCAAGGCGAGCTTCCACGCCCACGAGGACGGCTTCGCCGGCATCCAGCAACTCGCCCATGACACGAACCTCCTCTTCTACGGCAGCGAAGAGGCCCAGGAAGGTCGCGACGCCTACAAGGAGAAGCGCCGGCCGGACTTCTCCCGGTTCCCCCGCCGCCCCTAGAGGGTCGCAACCGGCCGCGCAAGCACCCCGGACCGGCACCCGGTTCCGCCTTCGCGCTATCCCTCCGCCGGCGGCGCCTCTGCCAGGGGAAGCCCTTCCGTGTGCGTCACGCGCGGCTTGGAGTCCGGGGCGGGTTGCGCCGGGAGGCGTCCGAGGATCGCGATCCGTTCGGCGGCGCGCAGGTGATAGGGCGCGGGCCTGGGATGTTCCCAGAGTTCCACGCGGACCCCGGAGCCGTCGAGGTAGGCCCGCGCGTGCGTCTGCGCGAACTTCGGGACGAACACCGGCGGTCCCCCGAGGTGCGCCCGAACCGGCCGCAGTTGCCTGAGCCAGCAGCCTGAGTTCACCACGATCGCGCCGTCCCCGGCCTCTCCCGGAAGCCGCGATAGCGAGGGGAGGTGGGTGTGGCCTGAGACGAAGACGGCTATCTCCCGCCCGCGGATGCCGCGGCCCATCGGCGGGCGCCGCCCCGACGTGAGCAGGCCCTGGATCTCACCGGGGGAGCCTTCCGGGCGCGCTGGATCTTTTGCCCCGCCGGGACGTTCGCCGGGAGGCGGCTGTGTGAAGGAGGAGGCCAGTCGCGCCGCCGTTCTCCGGATGGCGAAGAAGAAGAGCACGAACACCGTAACGAGGAGGAGCGCGTCCCAGGCGATCTCCCCGAACAGTACCTGCACCCCCGGCAGCGTGCGGTAGCTCTCCCAGAAGGAGAAGGCGAGCGAACCCTCGTTCGCGATCGCAAGCACGTGGGCGACTATCCTGTACGCGGCGTACCCCGCGAGCAGCGGCAGCAGCAGGCGCGTCGCCACCCGGCCGAGCAGGTCGTAGAAGACGCGGCCCGCTATCCACTCCGGGATCGTCGCCAGCGGAAAGACCTTGTTGACTTCGCGAAGATCAAAGCCCCTCGTGATGCGGCCCCGTGTCACGACCCGCCGGACCACGTCGGTGACCACATGGTCGCCGAAGGGTGTGTCGAGCGGGTCTTCGTAGTCGGTTATGGTGTTCGCGGGATCGAACTGGTTGCCGTGCTCGCAGTAGATGATGCGCCCGGGGGCCGACTCGAAGCGGGCGGCGTAGGAGAGGGCGAACTCGTCCACCAGCCCCTCCTCGCGCAGCGTCACCTGGATCTCCTCGTTCCACCAGACCTCGGCGTCGTGGTTGCCCGGCAGGTACACGACCCGGCGTCCGTCACCGCCGGCGAAGTGGCGCAGCGCGGAGAAGATCCCCCCGTACTCCGGGCGCGAGATCGTCGCCGAGGCCCGGTTCTCCCCTTTGGGCACCATTCCTATCTGGAGGAAGTCGAAGAAGTCCCCGGCCAGTACCAGCTCCACGGGGCCGTCGTGGGCCGCGACGTCTTCGAGCAGCGCCGAGAGCTCCTCCGGCGACTCGAAGATGTCGCGGCCCGGGTCGCCGCCGATGTGGGTATCCGAGAGAAAGACCACGAGCGTGTCGTCCCACAGAACCCTGACGTCGGCCGGGGGCGAGGCGTCGTCCCGGATACCAGCTTCCGGTTCTCGCCCCTCTTCCACCTGTGGGCTAGACCCCACCGAGATATTCGTGGACCTGTTGGATGGCGATGGAGCCCTCTCCGACGGCAGAGGCCACCCGCTTCACCGAACGGTACCTCACGTCTCCCGCCGCGAACACGCCGGGCATGCTCGTCTCCAGCAGCAGGGGGGGACGCTCCGGAGACCGTTCCCGAAGGGTCGCTCGCCCGCGCGTCAGGTCCGGCCCGGTGGCGATGAAGCCTCTCTCGCCGCGTTCGACCTGGGCGGGTAGCCAGCCCGTGCGCGGTTCGGCCCCGATGAGGACGAACAGGGCCGCGGCGGAGACCGTCTCCGTCGACCCGGAGGAGACGTCTTCGAGGGTGAGGTGTTCGAGGCGCCCCGCCCCGCCGCCGCCCGTAACCCTGGTATTCAACCGTACCCGGACGTTCCCGGCGGCCTCCATCTCCCTTACGAGGTAGTCTGACATGCCGGCGGCCAGGGACCCACCCCGCACGAGCAGGGTGACGCGCGAGGCGTACTTCGAGAGGTGCAGGGTCGCCTGCCCGGCGGAGTTGGCGCCCCCGACCACGTACACCTCCCGGCCCTCCATCGCCGGGGCCTCGGTCGTCGCGGCGCCGTAAAACACCCCGACCCCGTTCAACGCCTCGAGCTCGGGCACGTTCAGGCGCCGGTAGGAGGCCCCGGGCGCCACGATGACGGCTTGTCCCGAGACCCCGGTGCCGTCCGAGAGGGAGACCACCAGATCCTCGCCCGACCGGCGCATCCCCGTGGCGTTGCGCATGAGGCGGAAGTCCGCGCCGAAAAAGGAGGCCTGGTGGAAAGCCTCCCTGGCCAGCTTCTGTCCGCTGATGCCGCGCGCGAAGCCGAGGTAGTTGCGGATCAGGGAGCTGGTGCCGGCCTGCCCGCCCACGGCCTCACCCCCCACGACGAGGGTCGAGAGCCCCTCGGACGACGCGTAGACCGCGGCGGCAAGCCCCGCCGGGCCCCCGCCGACGACGACCAGATCGAAGCTCCTCTTGCGGGGGAGGGCCTCGGCTCCCGCGTGGACGTCGGCGATTCTCTCTTTCGAGGGGTCGACAAGTACCTGCCCGTCCTGCATCACGAGCACGGGGAGGTTCTCCGGGGTCCGTCCTGCCTCCCCGAGAAGCCTTCGGCCCTCCTCCGAGTCGGCGGGGTAGAAGGCGCAGGGGATCAGGTACCGCTCGAAGAGGTCCCTGATCTCGTACGAGCGCCGCGACCGCCCCTCGCCGACGATGCGGACCGCCGGCTGCGTCCGGGAGCGGTAGGGCCTGCCCGCCTCTTCGAGAAGGGCCGTGACGATCTCGTGAAAGGTCTCGTTAGGGGGCGGCCCCGGCTTCGGCTCGAAAAAGTCGATCCGCCCGAGCGCCATGGCCTGCAGGAGTATCGCCCCGCCGCTCCTCTCCATCCGGGTGGTCAGCAGTAACCGTTTGGCGGTGGGCTGGACCTCCCTGACACGGCCCAGAAACTCCACGCCGCTCATCTCTTCCATCTGCTGGTCAGCGAGTACGAGGGCCACCCTGTCCCCGGCCCCTCCGAGACATCGCGGGGCCTCCAGCCCGGTCGCGGCCGAACCCTCCAGGACGACGCGGTAATCTGCCTCGTAGCGGGCGCGCAGCTCGCGCGCGATCTTCTCCATGTCCCCCGGATCGTCGCAGGCGGCGAGGATCACCGGCCGGCCGGCTCGCGCCCTCACCCGCCGCGTCCCCGGAGTCCGCGCACCAGGGGACGGCCGTACACCTGCCAGAGCTGCCCCAGAAAGAGGGCGTCGAAGCGTCCGATGGCGGCCACCCTGCCGGCCGGCGAGGATGCCCCGGCGCGGAAGGTCGTGAGCTGCCGTGCGAAGTCCCACGGCCTGAGACGCAAGATTCCCGAAGCCACAACCTCCGCGCGGGATTCGTCTCCCTCCTCCACGTGACCGCGCAGCACCCGCGTGTACAGGGTCGAGGTGTCGCGCCAGGCGTGGCCGCCCGAACGCTCCCGCACGACCTTGAAGCCCGTAAGCGTCAGGGGGTGGCCCACCCCGTCTCGGAAGAAGAGCCGGTAGAGCATCCGCTTCCGGCCCGGTTCGTCGTCGACGAAGAGGTTGAAGGCGCCCCACTCCACCGGCAGCCTGCCGCCGAGGGCCTCGCACCGCACCCAACCTTCGGCCACGGCCTCGCGCCTGTCGTCGGCCTCGAAACGGTCCAGGTCGCCGACCTCGATGGTGAGGTGGAACATCAGGCGCGTGACGGTATCGCGTCCTTCCCGGGCGCCGCGTTCATAGTCCCGTTCCCCGAAAGAGACGTGGCCCTTCATCTCCTCGGTGAAACGGACGCTGGTGCGTCCCTCT
>CADCUW010000019.1 GCA_902805985.1 uncultured Rubrobacteraceae bacterium | reverse complement strand
TCACCAGAGACCTGCCGAAGGTGCTCGCCGGGGGCGAGGCGGACGACACGGTGGACGAGGCCGGCGTTGGCTGAGTCGGGCAATGGCGCGTGGGAGCGCCTGACGTCCGAGACGCTCCTCGAAACTCCATACTTCAACCTCCGCTCCGACCGGCTGCGCCTGCCGGACGGCTCCGTCAAGGACCCCTACTACGTCCTGGAGCGCCCCGACGCGGCCATAATATTCCCCGTCACCCCCGAGGGTGAGGTAGTGCTGGTGCGCCAGTACCGGCCGCCGCTGGAGCGGCTGGAGCTCGGGTTGCCCGCTGGCCTCGTAGAAGACGGCGAGGAGCCAGAGGCCGCCGCCAGGCGCGAGTTGTCCGAGGAGACCGGCTTCGGCGGCGGGGAGTGGGAGCCGCTCGGGTCACTCGCCTCCTCCCCGAGCCTCAAGGACAACTGGGCCTACCTGTTCCTCGCGCGCGGCGTCCGGGAGACGGCCCCGCCCGACCCCGACGAGCACGAGACCATCGAGGTGGTACGCGTGCCGCTGGAGAAGACCGCAGGTCTCATACAGGAAGGCGAGATCGTCTCCTCAAGCGGCGTCGCCGCCGCCATGCTCGCTCTCGCGCGGCTCAGGGAGCGTACTTGACCCCAGGCGCGGCGGACTAGAGACCGGGAAGGTGCCGTGTTTCGGGTCGAGATAACGCCCGTAGGACGCAAGATTGCACATACGTCTGTGCCCACGGGTCACGACGCATTGGTTTTGTATCCATGATCTCAGATCCTAGCTCCCGTTGGACGACAATGCGCGGGAACGACTCGAAGACCACTCGGAAAGTTGGGACACCATGAAGACCTGGATCCGGGGTGATTCAGGCGCAGAGGAGGGTTTCAGGTTCTCCGAGGTGCTCTCGGCGCTCTCCATCGTGCTCGACCTCGTCGAGGGGCAGCCCGAGGGCCACGCGGTCCGCTCGTGCCTGATCGGGATGAGGGTGGCGAGCCGGTTGGGTCTCGACGCGGACGCCCGGTCGGCGCTCTTCTACGCCCTCCTGCTCAAGGACGCCGGGTGCTCCAGCAACGCCTCCAGAATGTCAGCCCTCTTCGAGGCCGACGACATGGAGATCAAGAGGAAAGTAAAGACCGTGGACTGGACCAGCCTGCCGAGCGTGGCGCTCTACACGGCGCGGGTCGCGAGCCCGGATGGGTCGTTGCTGGACAAGGCCGGGCGGGTGTACGAGTTCGCCGTCAGTGGCCGGAAGAGGTCCCGGGAGCTGATCCAGATCCGGTGCGAGCGGGGGGCGGAGATCACACGCCTCATAGGATTCCCGGAGGAGACGGCCCGGGCCATACGCTCCCTCGACGAGCACTGGGACGGCAAGGGCCACCCCGACGGCCTGAGGGGCGAGGAGATACCGCTCCTGGCTCGCATCTGCGGCCTCGCCCAGACGGTCGAGGTCTTCTTCAACGCCCACGGCCCCGGGGGAGCCGAGGAGGTCGCGGCGGTTCGTAGCGGGCGCTGGTTCGACCCGGCGCTCGTGGAGATCCTGCTCGCCGAGGCTGGGGAGGGCGGGCTCTGGGAGGACCTCTCCGGGGACGACCCGGGCCGGGAGGTCGCGCGCCTGGAGCCTGTGGATCGGACGCTGGAGGCCACGCCGGAGCGGGTTGACCTCGTCGCCCGCGCCTTCGGCGAGATCATCGACGCCAAGTCCCCCTACACCTACCACCACTCCGCGGGGGTGGCGAGGGTGGTCGTGGCGATGGGCGAACGGGCAGGCTTCGGGCCGGACGCCTCGCGGGACATGATGCGGGCTGGCCTCCTGCACGACATCGGCAAGCTCGGTATCTCCAACCGCATCCTGGACAAGCCCGGCGGCCTCACAGACGCGGAGTACACGAAGATCAAGCAGCACCCGAGGATGACCTACGACATCCTCTCCCGCGTGGGCCCCTTCCGTCCTATCGCCGAGACGGCCGCGAACCACCACGAGAAGCTCGACGGCTCAGGCTACCACCGCGGCATCAGGGCGGAAGGCCTCGACCTCCCCTCCCGCATGCTCGCCGTCGCCGACATCTACGACGCCCTCTCAGCGGACCGCCCTTACCACAAGGCCCTGCCGCAAGAGAAGGTCATCGACATCCTGCGCGGGGAGGCCGGCACCAAACTCGACCCCGAATGCGTCGCGCTCCTCGAAGACCTCGCCGCCGCCGACGCCCTGTAGTTTCAAACCCGCCCGCGCCCGCCGAACTCGCGCAGAGAAAAAGCCCGGGGGTTAGCCCGGGCTCGAGGTCTCACGCTGATGCCGGTCTAGCAGGTGAAGGAGCTACCGCAGCCGCAGCCACCCTGGACGTTCGGGTTGTTGACGGCGAAGCCGGCGCCCATGAGGCCGTCGACGTAGTCGAACTCGCTGCCCATGATGTAGGGGACGCTCATGGCGTCGATGGCGAGCTTGACGCCCTTGGCCTCGAAGACCTCGTCGTCGTCGGCGATCTCATCGTCGAAGTAGATGTTGTACTGGAAGCCGGAGCAGCCGCCGGGCCTGACGCCGATGCGGAGCGCGAGATCCTCTTCGCCCTCCTGCGCCATGAGGCTCTTGACCTTCTCCGCTGCGTTATCGGTAATGCTAACTATCGTGGTCTGCTCTCTCTGCTGCATCAGCACCTCCCGTGCTGTAGGGGGATGGTTTGTGGCCGAATTATTACACCCCCCACCGTATACTTCAACGCCCCCTCCGGGGCACCCTCCGGAGCAGCGCGCGGACCCTGCCCCGCAGCGCCTTGCCAACCCGCGCCCGCCGCGAGGCGACGCCGCGACCGATCCGCGCGAGGAGCGAGCCGGGGTTGAAGACCGCGAGCACCCTCTTCCACAGCGGCAGCTTCCCGTAGGCCCCGAGGGCGCGGCGGTAAGAAGGGGTCAGATCTTCGGCGTCCCCGCCCGCGGAGTACAGATGATCCGAGTAGGCGCGGGCGAACCGGCGCACGGGCTCCTCGTCCACGCCGGCGGCGCCGGCGAGGAGCAGCAACCTCTCGGTCGGGGTGAGGGCCGGCGAGTCCGCCACGGGGGCCGTGTTGGGACGCAGGACGTCGCGCAGGCGGCCCGTGAGGTCGCCGTAGAGGTCTTCCGGCCTGCCGCGGGAGGCGAGTACCCTCTTGGAGAGGAGGACGAGGGCGAGGAGCAACGCCGGCACTCCGACGAAGACCGGCCACGCCGGGAGCCTTTCCCCGTCCGGGGTGGAGGCGGCGTCCTCGGCGGCCTGGCGGGCGGCCTCCTGCTGCCGCTGCTCCGGGGTCGGGTTCTCCTCCACCGGCGAGCCCCGCTGGGCTATGCGGCCTTCATCGGGGCCGAGGGGCGAGGTCGGGTACGGGAGGGCTGGCCTCTGGGCGTTCGCCTCCATGGCCGAGGGCATCGAGAAGCCGGGGGTTGGGTTGAACGGGTACCAGCCGACGCCGGGAAAGTAGACCTCGACCCAGGTGTGCATGTTCGAGCCGGTCACGACGTACTCGCCGTCGTTCACCTCGTCGCCGGTGGTGGCGCCGTAGACGACGCGCGAGGGGATGTCCATGTCGCGCAGGATCAGGGCCATCGAGGTCGAGAACTGGGTGCAGAAGCCCTCCTTGCTATCGCCCAGAAACTCCTCGACGGCCTTGTCGGCGCGGCGGTAGCTCACGTCCAGGTTGTAGATAAAGCCGCCGTCGTAGATCAGGTACCGCTCCACCGCCCGCGCCGCGTCGTAGGGCGTGGTTGGGTCGTAGTTCCCTTCTATCCTCCTGGCAGTCTCTGCGACGACCCCCGGCGTGCTCGACGGTAGCTGCAAGAACTTTCTCCTGACGGTCTCCGGGTAGGCGGTACCGGCGGCCTGGAGCTGGCCCTCTGTGGGCTGCGGGATCAGGGAGGTAACCTGGTAGGTGTCGCCCTCATCGAAAGGCTCGTCCAAAGAATAGGAGGCGTCGGAGTTCGGGTCGGCGCCAAGGAGGTTGGTGCTTATGATCTTGTACCCCCCGAACAGGACATCGGTCCTGGCGTTGAGGACCTCGACGTCCTGCACCACCCTCCGGGTGGGCACTTCGGGCGCGAGCTCCACCCCGTCGTCCTCGGCGGGTTCCGTGGTATCCGACCAGCGGACGCCGTCGAAGGAGTCGAGCGTCCCCCCGCGCCAGAGGAGCGGCTCCTCGCTCTCCACCCTGAAGAGCTCGGCGTCCCTGCCCGCCTCCAGGTAGTCCCCGACGTCGGCCTGCACGTCGAGGCGGGAGGTGCCGCCGGTGCCGATACGGGTCCAGTCGATCGCGCCGGGGCTGATGGTGGCGTCGTTGAGGGGCATCCGGGGCACGAGCAGCGCGAGCGCCACCACGGCCGTGCCGGCCAGGATCGCGGCCCGCCCCGGCCCCTCCTTCCCCACCGACCCGGCCGAGAGCAACAGCCCCACGGCGCAGGCCAGGAAGATGGCGAAGAATGGGCCTGCCCCGTCCTCGAAGGCGACGGTCGAGAGGACGCCTATGGTCAGGCCGAGCACGGCCACCGAGAGCACGGGGCTCCCCTCGTAGAGCGTCGCCGAGGTGGCGAAGGCCGCGAGGACCACGATCATCGGCAGGACCATGACGAAGACGCCGGGCGCCAGATCGTAGGGCGCGGGCTGGGCGTACATGATCAGGGCAGAGTCGATGACGTTGTCGCCGATCCTATACCCGAACTCCCGCCACTCGCCAGGGGAGAAGACGGGCGGCATCCCGTAGACGGCCAGGATAGTGTAGAGCGCCCCCACGGGCACGATCAGGACGAAGCGCCACCGTCCCGCCGATCCCACGAGCGCCCCCACGGCCGCCGCGAGGAGCAGGGGCAGAAAGGCCCTCTCCCCCGCGATGATCGAGACGATCGAGAGGTCCCCGAAGCCCGTCTCGGGCTCTATATGCAGCTCGCCAGTGAAGAGGATCGAGAAGGCGGCCCCCGCCACGAGCACGGCCGCGTAGAGCCAGTACCTCACCCGTGCCCACCCATCCGCGCCGCCTCCCGCCCCCCCGAGAGCCCTGCCACGCCCGCCGGTCCCGCGACCACGCGCACCGTAGCCCCGGAGGCCTCCAGCAGCCGCACCGACCGGGCGAACTCCTCCTCGCGCCCGGGCGCGTTCCCCCCGGTGCCCGGGGGCGTACGGTAGGAGTAGGACGCGAGCGCCACCACGATGACGGAGAGCCCGGCGTCCCGCAGGGAGCGGACGGCCGCCGGAAGGCCCGCATCGCGGGTGCGCGAGACGATGACCAAGCCCTCGCCCAGAGCGCCGCGCCCTTCGAGCACGACCTCCGAGAGGGAACTGGCACCGTCGGCCCGGACCTGGGCCAGTAGCCTCATCGCCTGCCGGTAGGCGGCGTCGTCGCCGAAGGGCGTGGCGTCCACGGCCGCGTTAGCGCACAGGAGGCGCAGGGGCAGGCGTTCTTTGGCCAGGTGCCGCAGCACGGAGGCGGCCGAGGAGACGGCGTCCTCGACCTCGTCTTCATTGACCCTTATGCCCTCACGCCTGAGGTCCACAACGACCGTGTGGCGGCGCGGGGCCTCGAGGGAGAACTCCTTGACGAAGAGCTCGCCCGTGCGGGCAACGCTCTTCCAGTGGATGTGGCGCCGGTCGTCGCCCCTGCGGTACTCGCGCAGGCTCGCGAACTCGTCGCCGCGCTGCCCCCGGGACCCCCTGGAGCCCGCCTCCATGTCCCCGCCCCGCAGGGGGAAGCCTGGGAGGGGATAGGTCTTCGGGTAGACGACCACCTCCGTCTTCTCCGGGAAGGTGCGGGAGAAGCCGAGCAGGCCGATGGGGTCGGAGATCCTTATCTCGGCCGGCCCGAGCTCGTAGACCCCGCGCCGCGGGAAGGAGAGCGGCACCTCCAGCCGCGCCGTCCGGAGGTTGACCTTGGGGCTCGGGAACGCCAGGGCCCGGGGCTCCGGCAGACGGTCAACCACCCCGGCCTTCGAGGCGCCGAACCGCGGGCGCGTGAGCTCAAGGGCCACGGCGCTGGTCCCCCCGGCCGTGAGGTGGGTCCCCGGCGGCACCGAGCGCACGTACCGGACCCCCCGGCTCCCGGCCATCCCGAGGACGAACGAGGCTATGGGCAGGGCCAGCAGGGCGTAGGCGAGCTGGTGGAACTGCGTGGTGCCGATAAGGCGGGCGACGAAGAAGACCACAGCGCCCGCCGCGAGCACCTGCCAGCCGGCCGAGGTCGGGCGGACAGCGAGCCGTGGGCGGGTCTCCCCATCGCGGGCGGTCCGCCGGAGCACGGCCCTAGACCGCCTCGGTCACCGGCACGGAGGAGAGGATGTCGCGAACGATCTCCTCGGCGGCCCCGGATGAGCCCTCGTCCGTGCCGGCGGACGGGATGATCCTGTGCCCGAGCACGCCCGGCGCCATCGCCTTGACGTCGTCCGGGGCGCAGTAGGAGCGGCCGTTGGCGGCGGCCCTCGCCCTCGCCGCCGAGAGGAGCATCCGGCTCGCGCGCGGGGAGGCGCCGAGGTTGATCCCACGGTGCTCCCTCGTCGCGGACGTCACGGAGACCACGTACCGCAACACGGCCTCGCTGGCGTAGACCTCCTCGACGAGCCGGCGCATCTCCACAAACTCCTCCGCCTCGACGACCGGCGAGAGGTCTGCGACGGGGTCGCGGGAGAGCCGAAGCATCTCCGTCTCGGCGTCCTCGTCGGGGTAGCCTATCCGCATCTTGACCATGAACCGGTCGAGCTCCGCGTGCGGCAGGGGGTATGTCCCCTCGTGCTCGACGGGGTTCTGGGTCGCGACCACGCCGAAGGGCTGCGGCAGTTGCCGCGTCACCCCGTCCACCGTCACGGAACCCTCCTCCATCGCCTCGAGCAGGGCGCTCTGGGTCTTCGGGGAGGCGCGGTTGATCTCATCGGCGAGCACCACGTTGGCGAAGATGGGCCCGGCCCAGAACTCGAAGTCCCCATCCCCCTGGTTGTACACGTTGAGGCCCGTCACATCGGCCGGCAGGAGGTCCGGCGTGAACTGAATCCTGCGGAACTCCGCCCGGATAGACCGCGCCAGCGACTTCGCCAGCAGGGTCTTCCCCACCCCGGGCACGTCCTCGATCAGCACGTGCCCCCCGGCAAGCATCGCCACCACGGCCATAAATACGCCCTCGCGCTTACCAGAGACCGCGCGCTCGACGTTATCGACGATGCGTCCGACCCGTTGGGAGAAACCGTTGTAGTCCAAAGAGATCCTGTCCCTGATCCTGCGACGAGATGGGATTATATCCTGTACTTCCCCCTTCGGTCGTCGTAGCACGCTACAGCCTTCGGCCTCCGCCACACACGTAACCGCGGCGCCATGCGCGGCCAGGTCCGGATCACCGTAGCCGAAAGCTGAAAGCGAAGCCCGCAGGGCGCCGCGTGCTAGGAGGCCGGAACGCCTCCGTAGAACTGGTCCACGTAGCGGCGCTGGACCTCGTTGAGGTCGCGGGAGTACCAGACCATAACGACGTAGCGCGGTTCCTTGGGGGTGGTCTTCGGGTACATGCCGCACTCCATGGGGAGGCGGTTGCCCTTGCGGGCATTGCACTTGGTGCAGGCGGTGACGACGTTGTCCCAGGTGTTCAGGCCGCCCTTGGAGATCGGCTTCACGTGGTCGCGAGTGAGGCGGTCGCGGCGTCCGAGGTCGCCCCTGTGCTTGGAGCAGTACTGACAGCGGTAGTTGTCGCGGGCGAAGAGGATCGCGTTCGTTACGTGCTTGCGCAGACGGCGAGGTATCTCGACGTACTTGACGAGGCGAATCACCAGCGGGTAAGGGTACTCGGACCTCTCAGAACGGAACCGCTGCTTCAGGTTCGCCTCGACGATCTCGGCCTTCTCGGAGACAACGAGGACGATGGCCCTCTTGACCGGCACAAGGGCCACGGGCTCGTAGCTAGCGTTGAGCGTCAAGCATCGTGCCACGTCCGGCATTCTAACATAAGGTTATGCTTGGGCGTGTAAAACCGGCGTTAATAAAGGCGCCAGTACGCTGCGCCCTTCGGGCTTCGCGGGACGCTGGCGTGGGCACCGGCCAAACCGCCGCACGCGGGTCACCGGCCATCCACCCCACCGTAGGGGCGGGTTTGAAACCCGCCCGCGCTCGGGGAAGGCTGCAAGAGAGCCGGCTAGCTCCCCAGCACCGCCTCCAGGATGGGATCTGCTGAGTCTCTGAACGGGTCGGCTGTCGGCAGCCCGGTCTCGTAGGCGATCTTCCCGACGAAGGCTTGCGCCTCATCGTTCGTCAGCTCCCTGGTGTTGGCGCTCACGGCGACGACGGGGGCGGGTTTGACGAGGGCTGCGACCTCTTCGTAGAGGCGGGCGGCGCGGGCCGGGGACGGGCGGGGGACGCCGGCGTAGCCGGGGGTGTCGTCGGGGGAGACGCAGAGGATCAGGCAGTCAGGGCAGGAGCCGTGGAGCAGGCCGAGGGTGACGCCAGAGTAGGCCGGGTGTGCCAGCGAGCCCTGTCCCTCCACCAGGATCAGGTCAGGAGAAGACTTGGCGGCCTGCAAGACGAGCATCTCCGAGACGCCGGCCACGAAGTCCGAGACT
>CADCUW010000018.1 GCA_902805985.1 uncultured Rubrobacteraceae bacterium | reverse complement strand
GCTTCCCGGCCTTCGACGCCCACCACCCGCCGGACAAGGACCTCATAGACGACTGCGTCCACTGCGGCTTCTGCCTGCCCACCTGCCCGACCTACGTCCTCTTCGGGGAGGAGATGGACTCCCCGCGTGGGCGCATCTACCTCATGAACAAGGGCCTCGCAGAAGAGCCCATGAACGACCAGACCGTCCGCCACTACGACCTCTGCCTCGGGTGCATGGCGTGCGTGACGGCGTGCCCGTCAGGTGTCCAGTACGACAAGCTCATCGAGGCGACGCGCGGGCAGGTCGAGCGCCGCTACGAGCGGGCGCCCGAGGACAAGGCCTTCAGGGAGATGATCTTCCAGCTCTTCCCCTACAAGAAGCGCCTCCGCCTCGCCGCCGGCCCCCTTCGCCTCTACCAGCGCCTCGGCATCGGCGACAGGCTCCGCAAGACCGGCGTCATGAGCCGCATACCGGCCAGGATGCGCGCGATGGAGGCCCTCATGCCCGAGCTGCAGAGGGAGCAGAAGATCCCCGAGCTGACAGAGCCCGTCGGCGAGAGGCGCCGCCGCGTCGGGATACTTACCGGCTGCGTGCAGCAGGTCTTCTTCTCCCAGGTCAACACCGCCACCGTGCGGGTGCTCGCCGCCGAGGGCTGCGAGGTCGTCGCCCCGAAGAGCCAGGGCTGCTGCGGCGCCCTCTCCACCCACGCCGGGCGCGAAGAGGAGTCACTCAACTTTGCCCGAAAGACCATAGACACCTTCGAGGGGCTCAACCTCGACAACGTCGTCGTCAACGCCGCCGGGTGCGGCTCGACGATGAAGGAGTACGGGTACCTGCTCCGCGACGACCCCGAGTACGCGGCGAGGGCGAAGGCGTTCTCCGAGAACGTACGGGACGTCTCGGAGTTCATACAAGAGATAGGCGCCGTGGCCGAGAGGAACCCGTTCGCCGTGACGGCCGCTTACCACGACGCCTGCCACCTCGCGCACGCGCAGGGGGTCAGGAAGCAGCCCAGGCAGACGCTCAAGCAGATCCCTGGCATCAACGTCAAGGAGATAAGGGAGGCCGAGATCTGCTGCGGCTCGGCCGGCATCTACAACATGGTCGAGCCGGAGCCCGCCGCCGAGCTCGGGGAGCGCAAGGCCAACAACATCCTCAAAACGGGGGCGGAGGTGATCGTCACCTCCAACCCCGGCTGCATGCTCCAGATCCAGGCGTCCTTGAAGAAGATGGGCCACGCCGGCATCCCGATGGCCCACCCGATGGAGGTGCTCGACGCCTCGATCCGCGGCGAGGGCGTTGAGACGCTGCTCGGCAGGTAGGTTTTGAGGTTCCAGGCTTTGAGGTATTGGGTAGACGCCTCTACGCCGTCGGCTACTCCCTTGAGCTTGGGATTCCGGCGATCTGAGGGACCGGACCCCGGACGACGGCGCTCCGTCGGGCGTTGCGTCGAATTGCGGCCAACGTAACCCGAGAGGAGGCGGCGATTTGGCGCCGGTGACTGATCCCGGGCCGGCCTCGCTGGCCGCCTGCGTCGCGCATGTGCTGGGCGTAGACCCGTCTGAGGCGCCCCGTGAGGGGGGAACCAGCCTGCGCCAGTGGCTCGCGGGGCGCAACCTCGGGCTGGTACCCGTCGCCTCGCCGGAGGGCTTTGAGTGGCCGGGGCGTTTTATCGGCCTCCGCCGCGGCTCGACAACCTGGGCCGTGTTCTTCGGGGCGCCGCCCGGCGTCGTCTTCGACCCGGCCACCGAGCCGGACGGGGGAGAGCGGGCGGACCTGGAAGCCGCCTTCGTGCTGGCGGAGCACGACCCCTCGCGCGGGACCGGCTCAGGCCCGAACTCAGGCCCGAACAAATTCGGTGAGGTCGAGTTGATCTCGCTGGCCGCCGAGGCCGAGGGCCCCATGACGGTGGCGCCGTCGGCTGAGGCGGTCGCGGGCCGCGGGTTGAGGGGCGACCGCTACGAACGCGGGGCCGGGACCTTCTCCGACCCTGGCGGGCGCGGCTACGACCTCACCCTGGTAGAGGCCGAGGCGCTAGAGAGGCTGGCCGCGGACGGCGTCGAGCTTGCGCCGGCCGACGCGCGGCGGAACCTCGTCGTGAGGGGCATCAACCTCGATGGCCTGATAGGCAAGCTCTTCCGGGTCGGGGCGGTCGAGTGCTTCGGCCAGCGGCGCTGCGAGCCGTGCGCGCACCTCGAACGGCTCACCCGCCCCGGGGTGCTGCGCGGCCTGGCGCACCGGGGCGGTCTGCGGGCCGACGTGCTCTCCGGAGGTGAGATCAGGGCCGGCGACCGCGTAGAGGCACTCGAACTCTAGGCCTCTCATCGTCTAGGACCCGGCCGGGACCGCAATTCAGGGAGACGGTCCTGCCCGTCGGTCCGGCATCCGCCCTGCGCCGGACTTCTCGTGACGGCCGACGGTCCGGCTCTACGCGTTCTTCTCCTGCCGGGCGCGACGGAGCTCCATCAGCTCCCAGAAGTCTTTGTCGCCGGGGTCTCCGGGAAGCCTGGCGTAGACGGCCCTCAGGGCGAGGGCTACGACGACCATCAGCACGATGGTCTCGGGTATTGAGATGGCGAACCGGGCGATGGCGTTTGACTCGGCGACCTGCGCGTTGAACGCCCGGGTCCCGAAGGCGGCGGTGACGATCCAGAGGTTCAAGAAAAAGTTGGCCACGCCCGTGATCACCGAGAGGAGGACCATCGCGAGCGTCCCGAACCAGAGCGCCCGGCGCGCCGGCCTCTCGTCGAAGAGCCCCCTAAGCGAGCGTTCCTGCTCAGGCGAGCGGGGATCGAACGACTGTTCGAGGAAGGCCCCGATCAGGGGCCGCCCGAACACCAGCGAGGCCCCGAAGACGACAACCCACAACAGGCTCGGCACCGAGTCCTTGAACGCGTACGCCACCCCGTCTACGAACCAGAACGCGAGGATGCCGCGCACGACCGCGTTGAGGCCGAGAAAGCTCGTTATAAAGTTGAACCGCTTGGTGATAAACAGCAGGTCCACCGCCACCCACGTCACCGGCACGAGCGCCGAGACCACGTAAGCGGTGACGTTCCCGAGCTCGTCGCTGAAGCGCGAGAGGATGATGATCGGGACGACGAGCCCGAACAGAAAGTCCAGGCCCAGCTTCAAGGAGCGGCTCATACGGCGCCGCTCGCCCGTGGATTGTAGTGCGTATCCAACTTCCCGATAAAAGTACGCGACAGGGAGTGTGTCAAGGGCAACCGGAGATATTCCCGGGCGAGGGGTGTGCGAGAATGGCGGGCGGTCGCGGAAGAGGGAGGTCGAAACATGGTTGCGGCGCGTTCTCTGTTGGCGGTACCTGCCTCGAACCGGAAGATGGTCGAGAAGGCGCTCGCCTCGGAGGCGGACGCGGTCTTCGTGGATCTCGAGGACGCCGTGGCGCCGGGGAGGAAAGCGGGCGCACGGGAAGACGTGGTCGGGGCCCTGAGAGAGTTGGACTGGGGCGGCAGGCCCACGCTGTTCAGGGTCAACGCCCTCGACACGCGGTGGTTCTACCGGGATGTGATCGAGGTCGCCGAAGAGGCGGGAGGCGCGCTGGACGCCGTCCTGATCCCCAAGGTCAACCGCCCCGAAGACCTCCACGCCGTCGCCGTCCTGCTCGACGGAGTAGAGATGAATGCCGGCCTCGATCCCGGCAAGGTAAAACTTGAAGCCCAGGTAGAGACCGCCGAGGGCCTGACGAAGGTCGACGCCATAGCCCGCTCGACGGACCGGCTGCAGGCATTGCACTTCGGCCCCGGGGACTTCGCGGCGAGCCTGGGGATGCCGCAGACGAGCCTCGGCACCAGGGACGAGTGGGACGGGGCGTACCCAGGGCACCGCTTCGGGTACGTCATGCAGCGCATCGTGGTGGCGGCGCGGGCGGCGGGGCTACGGGCAGTGGACGGCCCGGTCGCGGACCACCGCGACGAGGAGGGCCTGCGGGCGGCCTGCCGGGTGGCCCGGGCCATAGGCTTCGACGGCAAGTGGTGCATCCACCCCGCCCAGGTTCCCGTCGTCAACGAGGTCTTTTCGCCGACAGAGGGCGAGATCTCGTGGGCGAAAAAGGTGGTCGGGGCGTACGAAGAGGCGAACGCGGCCGGCTCGGGGGCGGTCAGCGTGGACGGGCAGATGGTGGACGCCGCCTCGATCCGGATGGCCCAAAGGACCCTGGACACGGCTCCCGGGCACGGTTAGCCCCCTCCACGGGATATGAGTCGGCCGACGGAGCCGAACGCGCGCGCTGTGCGCCGGCTGCGCCTCTGGGCGCTTCTGATCGTCGCCCTGTCTTCCGGGCTGTTGTACGGGCTCGTTGACGGGTTCAGGGAGGAGACGAACCGGGCGCTCGGCATCCTGGGGCGGGGGGACGTCGCGGGGCTGCGGGACTACATCCTCTCGTTCGGGATCTGGGCGCCGGTAGCCTCGTGCTTTCTGATGGTCTTGCAGGCGCTGGCGGCGCCGGTGCCCTCGTTCCTGATCACCTTCGCCAACGGCCTCGCTTTCGGCGTCTTCTGGGGCTGGACGCTCTCCCTCTTCGGCCACGTCCTGGCCGCCGCGGTCTGCTTCGGCGTCTCGCGGGCGCTCGGGCGGGGTCCCGTGGAGGCGCTGGTCGGCAGGACGGGCCTTGAGTCCGCCGACCGCTGGTTCGAGCGGTGGGGCATGTACGCGGTCTTCGCCGGCCGCCTCGTCCCCGGCGTGGCCTTCGACGCCATAAGCTACGCCGCCGGCCTGACCCGGATGCGCTTTGGCGCTTTCGTGCTAGCCACCGCTTTGGGCATCCTCCCCCAGACCTTCCTCTACTCCTACCTCGGCCGTCAGGCCCCCGAGTACGTCGGCCTCTTTCTCGTGACGTCAGCGCTCGTGATCGTCGGGGTGCTCGTCTTCGCCGTCGTGAGGCGTAGGAAAGGGGGTCGCGGAGGGGACTGAAGGGTGCCGGTAATCCCGTCGAGGACAAGTAAAATAGGTCGGTATGATGCAGACTTTCAGACCTCTAGAAGAAGATCCGACGCTCAGGTCCGGCTCGTTGACCGTGATCTCGGGCTCCATGTTCTCCGGTAAGACGGAGGAGTTGATCCGGCTCTCCCGGCGCGCGATCTACGCCCGCCGCCGGGTACAGGTCTTCAAGCACGCTCTCGAGACCCGCTCCGAGCACGACGAGATCCGGTCCCACAACGGCGTCCCCCACGAGGCGGTCCCCGTCGGCTCCAGCGCGGAGCTGCTCGAAGCCGTAGACCCGTCCACCGACGTCGTCGCCGTCGAGGAGGCCCAGTTCTTCGACGCCGGCATCGTTGAGGCCTGCCGGCAGCTCGCGGACGGCGGCTACGAGGTGATCGTGGCCGGCCTCGACATGGACTTCCGCGGCGAGCCCTTCGGCCCGATGCCGGACCTGCTCGCCGAGGCCGACGAAATAGTCAAGCTCCGCGCCATCTGCGCCCGCTGCGGCCGGGACGCCGCCCGCTCCCAGCGCCTCATAGACGGCCAACCCGCGCCGGCCTCAGCCCCGATCATCCTGGTGGGGGCCGAAGAGAGCTACGAGGCCCGTTGCCGCCACTGCCACGAGGTGCCCGAGGGCGTTTTTCAGTACGGGCTCCCGGGGGTATAGGCGCAATTAGAAGCCACGGTACAACCGGAAGGGTCTGAGTATGCCGCGTAGGTGGGTCGTCTTGCTGATCCTGATCTGCATCGCGCTGAACGGGGCTGGGTTTATCTTCAAGATCTTCGAGCCGATACCGCTCTACGATGAGATCGCCCACTTCCTGACGCCGTTCGTGCTCGTGGCGGTCGTCGCGGAGATCATCTACCGCGGCGGCGGCGACGACGAGTTCTTCGATACCCCCCGCCACGCCATCGTTACGGGCGCGGTCATCGGCCTTCTGGGCGCCGGCGGGTGGGAGGGGATCGAGGTGGTGCTCTCCGCGATGGGCGTCGCGATCGCCAACACCCTTCCCGACTCGATCTTCGACGTCGTCCTCGGCGTCCTCGGCGGCGCCGCTGGCGCATACGTGGCCGACCACTTCCTCGATAGGCTCTTCGGCCGCTCCCGCACGGACTCCAACCGGCCGAGGGTGCGCTAGGGCAGAGAAGAGGACCGGGGCCTCCAAGCCCCGGTCCCCCCTTTCGGAACTACTCTGTTGCTAGTGGCGCTGGGTCTCTTCGTGCTCGTCTCTTACGTTGTCCTTGACCCCGCCACCACCGCCCGTGGCCTCTTCCTCGACGGCATCCGGGGTGGCCTCCTTCTTGCGGCCCTTGCCGGCGGCCTCGTCTAGCTCGTCCTTGACGTTGTTCTCGGTCCCACCGGTTCCCTCGCGTCGGTCTCGCTCGGTCATGCGTCGCTCCTCTCGCTAGCTGGGCGGCGTCACCGCCACAGTGGATTTTATGCCACGACGGGCCCGATGGGAAACCGCGGTGGTTTTGGATCACGTTACGTGCGTTTCGTTTGGGGAACAAAGCGGGGTAAACGAGGAGAAGGAGGAGAGATCTTGAATACCGCGTTACTTGTTACGATCATCGTGGTGGTCGTCGTGGTGATCCTGCTGTTGGCGATCTTCTTCGCCGTGAGGCGGAGCCGGGCGAGGCGGCAGGAGCAACAGCGGGAGCGCAGCCGCGAGGAGTTCGGCCCCGAGTACGAGCGGACCGCCCAGGAGAAGGGGTCTGAGGAGGAGGCGGACAAAGAGCTCCGGCGGCGGCGCGGGAGCGTGGAGCGGAGCGCCGAGCCGCTCTCCGACGAGCGGCGGGAGCACTTCGAGGGGCAGTGGGGCGAGGTCGAGCGGGTCTTCGTGGACAACCCGGAGAAGTCCATAGAGATGGCGGACCGCACCATCTCCGACATCCTCCACGAGCGCCGCTTCGCCACGGACTCATCCCAGAGCGACGAGGAGACGGAGAAGAACCTGGCCGCCATGCACCCCGACGTCGCCGACGACTACCGTGAGGCCCGCCGCATCCGGGCCGACGTGGTCGCCCGGTCAGGCCGGACCTCCGACGGGGATTCGGAGGAACAGTCCACCGAAGACCTGCGACTGGCGATCGGCCGGTACCGGGCCGTGTACGAGCGTCTCATCGAGCGGTAAGAGCCCGTCGCCGGGGCACTCGAGCCGTCGTTCTGGGGTTTCGTCGGGGGTGCGGCGCTCCTCGTCGGGGCCGTGGTTGGGCCTCTCTGCCGGCGCGTCGCGGCGGCTCATGGCCGTCGTCATGGCGCTCGGGGCCGGCGTGCTCCTCTCATCCGTCGCCTTCGAGTTGATGGAGGCGGCGTACGGGGTCGGGGCCTCGTCGCGGCGGCGCCGGGACTGCTGCTCGGGGCCGCGGTGTTCTACCTCGCGGATCTGAAGGTCAACCGGCGGGGCGGCGAGCGCCGCAAGAACGCCGGGGAGAGGCAGGGCGGCTCGGCCGCCGCCATCGCCATGGGTGCTTTGCTTGAGACGGTATCCCGGAGTCGGCGGCTATCGGGATCAGCCTGATCGAGGGTGGGGGCGTGGGGGCGCGTTGGAACCGGGTTGGAGATCTCTAATGCAAGGAAGTACGGTCGGCGGGTTGATCGCTCGACGACCGTCCGGCCCCCTCTGGCTGCAAGGCCGAGAGCAGCAAGAGGCCGACGCCGACGGTTATGGCGGCGTCGGCCGCGTTGAAGATGTACCAGAAAGAGAAGTGGACGTAGTCGGTGACCTCGCCTGCCGTCAGGCGGTCGAGCAGGTTGCCGGCGGCGCCACCCAGGATCAGGCCGCACCCGTAGGTCGTTGCTCCCAAGGTCGGGCCAGATAGCAGCATCCACAACACGACCCCGACGGCCACCGCGCTCCCCGCGAGCAGCAAGAGCTGGCTCCCCCCGAGAATGCCGAAGGCGCCGCCGTCGTTCTTGATGTGCGTGAGGCTCAGGAAACCCGGCACGAGCGCAATGCTCTCCCCGACCCGCATGGAGTTCTCGACGACGGCCTTCAGCCCCTGGTCCGCGGCAAAGACCGTGCCGGCGGTCGCCAGAGCCCGGAGGATACCCCCGGCTCGGTCTCTCTGGCTCTCCTTGAGGGGTTCTTCCATCGGAGCGTTGATCCTAGCACAGCCGGAACCGGCCCCGAGGCGCGCCGACCCTCCACCCGAAGGACTACCCCTTTTCGGTCCGGGGGCCGATGCGGTCGGAGGGTGGCGGGCTTAACCTGTTCGTGCAGGCTGGAGAACGACAGAGAGGAACCATAATGGAGTCCAGGGAACAGAACTACGGGATCTCCGCGGAGCCGGAGGCCGGGCGGGAGCCCGTCGGGGTCGTGGAGGAGGAATCCGCGGGGCAGGAACAGGTGGGCTACAGGGCCATCGAGGATGAGGCCGTCGGGCGCGGGTCCGTCGCGATGGGGACGCGGGAGGAGAGGACGTGGTCGGTGCTCTCGCACCTGAGCGGTTTCCTCAACATCTTCACGCTGTTCCTCGGACCGGTGGCGGCGCTTATCGTGTGGCTCGTGTACAGGGAGCGTTCGTCGAAGGTGGCGTTCAACGCGCTGCAGTCGGCGGCCTACCAGGGGGCGTGGCTCGCGATCCTCGGCATCGGATGGTCGCTGA
>CADCUW010000017.1 GCA_902805985.1 uncultured Rubrobacteraceae bacterium | reverse complement strand
AAGCTCTCTTAGCCTCGATATACGCGGCACCCGAGATCGCGGATGCCCCCTTCCGGGTAACTTAGCACCCATTTAACAGCGGCGCTACCCGGCTAAACGGCCGAAGAACAGCCCCATCCGGCCGGAGATAACGAACGTCGTTATCTCCGGCCGGCACCCCAACCAGAACCACGATTGCATTGTCCCTGATACCTGATCCGACCAACGAAGGCCGACAGGTTAGAACAGTGAGCCTTCCAAGGACTCGCCGCGCCGCAGACGGTTCGCGGCGTCGTGGGCCCGGCGGGTTGTCTCCGGCAGACGGTACTTCGGGGAGCAGGCAAGGACCAGCTCGACGGAGCTCTGAAGGTCTATGCCGTTGCCGACGGAGACAAAGACGGGCGAGACACCCTTGCGCGTCCTTAGCACCCTGCCGATGACCTCGCCCCGATGGACCAGGTCGGTGGCGCTGCCCTTCTCCGTTGCGGGCTCCTCGTGCGTACCGACCAGGCGGGTCTTGGCGCACCCGACGGATGGGACGTCAAGGAACAGCCCGAGGTGAGAAGCGAGGCCCATGCGGCGCGGGTGGGCGAGCCCTTGCGCGTCGAAGATCACGGCGTCCACCGGCGTCCGGACCTTCTCAAGCGCGCCCGCCACGGCCGGTATCTCCCTGAAGGAGAGCAGCCCCGGCACGTAGGGGAACGAGAGCTCCGTCTCGAACCCCTGCACCTCGACGGGCGAGAGACCTGGGAAATCGAGGACGACGACCGTCGCGTAGGCCCTGTCCCCCTGGGTGGAGACGTCGGCGCCCGCTACGTGGCCCACGCCGCTGAGATCGAGCGCCGGCCCTGCGACGACCTCCGGGGCCAGCTCCTTCTGGAGGCGGCTCGCCTCGGACGGCGGGAGGTCGAGGTCGTGGAGTTCGCGCACTTTCACCCCATCAGGTTACCCGCAACGTCGCCCGGAGAACCCGGCGTCGAGAGAGAAAGGGCATAAAAAAGAACCGTCCCGACCGATGGGATCTGGAGGGGGGAATGGTCCCATCGGCCCGGGCTCGGTTTAATCTGAATCTTACCCTTAACCTGTTACGATACTCTTGCCGCGACGTTACGAACGTGTTACGTGGTGGAAACACTTTGGTTACAACGGGTCTATCGTCAGAGAGAGTCGACCCACACCCTGAACCTAAACCTGCGGTTTAGTACCTCTGAAGGGCTATTCTGGGCCTCTCGTCAGGCCACGGTGACCTCGGCTGTGTGGTAGCCCTGGGCTCCGTCGGTGCCGCCGCCGCCATGGGGCGGGCGCTCTTCGGCGGTCTGGAGCACGCCCTCGCCGTCGGTGGCGCGGACCTTTAGGGTGTAGGAGCCGGGGCTGGCGTCCCAATTGTAGACGTACTGGCGCCACGTATCCGGGTCGAGCTGGCTGGCGAGGCGGGCCTCGTTCCAGGTCTCGCCGTTATCCGTCGATACTTCGACCTTGTCGATGCCGCGGTGGGGTGCCCAGGCGACGCCGCCGACGGGGATCTTGCCGGCCTGAAGGTTCTGGCCGCCCTTGACGGTGTCGAAGGGGACGAGCGCCTCCCGGCCGTCGAGGGCGATGTCGGTCCTGAAGCCCGCCGTCCAGCCGTCCACGCTGCGCCCGACGAGTTGCTGGCTCGCCCGTGTGATGTTCTCCCGGCTGACGCCGGCTTCCTTGAGCACATCCGAGAGTAGGACCCCCGTCCAGCGCCCGTTGGAGACGAGGCCGCCGCCGACCGGGTTTGAGACGCAGGAGAGTGTCACGTCGGACTCCAGGGTGGACATCTCTTGCAGGTCCTTGTAGGAGAACTCGACAGGGTTCGGCACGCCCTTGAGGGAGAGCTTCCAGTCGTCCGCGTTCACCCTGGGGGAGGTGAGCGCGGCGTCTATAAGGTAGAAGCTGCTGGCGGGGGTGAAGATCTTGGGCATCCCCGGCACGTCTATGGAGGCGTCGGCTGGGGGCGGCGGCAGG
>CADCUW010000016.1 GCA_902805985.1 uncultured Rubrobacteraceae bacterium | reverse complement strand
TCTTGACCCGCGCCAGCCGCCCGAAGCCGCCGGCGTAGGAGAGCATCGCGCCCGGGTCCTGGGTGTGGACGTGGACGTTCACCGTGTCCTCGTCCGCGATGACGAGCACGCTCTTCCCGTTTCCGTACACGTGCTCCTCGAACTCCTCCGCCTCGCCGGAGAAGCCCGACACGACGAACTGGGTGCAGTAGCCCCAGCCCTCCTCCTCAGCGTGGATCGCCGTCAGGTCCGGCGCGTCGTCGTCAGCCTCGAAGGTGCTCTCTATCTCCTCGCCCGTCACGCAGGCGTAGAGGCCGTCCAGTATCACGGCGACCGCGAGGCCCCCGGCGTCCACAACACCGGCGTCGCGCAGGACGTCGAGCAACTCCGGTGTTCGGCGCACGGACTCGTGGGCCTCGACGGCCGAGGCCCGGATCACGGCCGGCAGGTCATCCTCGCCGCCCTCCACGGCCCCGACGGCGGCGCGGGCGGCGTCCTTTATGACGGTAAGCATGGTGCCCTCGACGGGCTCCCGCACGGAGGCGTAGGCCCTCTCTCTGGCGCCGTCCATGGCGGCGGCGAAGGTGGCGGCGTCCAGCGCTCCGTGTTCCGCGAGGACGTCGCAGGCACCCCGGATCATCTGCGAGAGGATCACACCGGAGTTGCCCCTGGCGCCCATCAGCGCGGCCCGCGCCACCGCCCGGCTCGCCTCCTCCGGGCTCGAATAATCGGCGTCGGCCGCGTCTTTGAGGGTCGACTCTAGCGTGAGAAGCATGTTGGTGCCGGTGTCGCCGTCGGGGACGGGGTAGACGTTGAGGGCGTTGATCCTGGCGACCTGGGCCTTGAGGGCGGCGTGCGCCGCTGCCCCCATGGAGGCCACCTTTACCGCCATTGCATCCACCCCTTCGCCTCTGTCTCCACGCGACTCCTGACGTGCTCGTTCGGAAGAACCCTGAGGCTCCCGCGCGTCCCTGTCTGCCCGCGACTATCTGGTACAATCCCTGCCCGACGCCCGGAGCCGGCCCTTAGCGGCGCGCCGGGGTCCCCAAATTCGACCGGTATCCTAGCACAGGAGAAATTGAAGTGGCGAAGGTCTGTTATTCCTGCGGAAAGAAGCCAGAGTACGGCAACGCGAGGAGCCACTCCCTGCGCGCGACGCGCCGCCGCTGGAACCCGAACCTGCAGAAGGTCCGTATCCAGGAAGGCCGCACGACCAAGCGCGTGTGGACCTGCACCTCGTGCCTGAAAGGGTTCAAGGTCCAGAAGGCCGTCGCGAAGGCGCCCGTCGCCCAGAACGCCTGACGCACCCGTAACGTAGGAGCCCGAACCGCTCCTACCACACACGACGATTCTCCAGGGGCGCCCTCCGGGGCGTCCCTATCTGTTGCCGTCGGTCACGGCGGCATCCGTCGCGCCCTGCCTGATGCGCGGCAGAAGGTCGGCCATCTCGATGGCTGAGACGGCGGCCTCGAAGCCCTTGTTGCCCATCTTGGTGCCGGCGCGTTCTATGGCCTGCTCTATCGTCTCGGTGGTGATGACGCCGAAGATCGTAGGGACGCCCGTCTCCAGGGCCACGGCGGAGATGCCGTTCGAGGCGCCGCCAGCGACGTAGTCGAAGTGGGCGGTGGAACCCCGGATCACGGCTCCCAGGCAGATGACGGCGTCGTAGCGGCCCGTCCTCGCCATCTCCCTGGCGGCCACCGGTATCTCGTAGGAGCCCGGCACCCAGGCGACGTCCACGGAGCCCGGGTCACCGCCGTGGCGACGGACGGCGTCGAGGGCACCGTCCAGGAGCGCCTTTACTATGAAGTCGTTGAAGCGGGAGGCGACGATCCCGAAGGACCGGCCGCCCGCCGAGAGCGTCCCCTCTATGTGGTTGGCGCCATCCTCCCTCAGCAAGACCTCATCCTCCTAGATCTTGTCGAAGACGTGGTTGAGCTTCTCGCGCTTGGTCTTGAGGTAACGCTCGTTGTGGCCGTTGGGCGCCATCTCCAGCGGCACGCGCTCCGTGATCTCCAGCCCGAAGCCCCTGAGGCCAACGACCTTGGTCAGGTTGTTCGTGAGCAGCCGGATGCGCTTGAGGTCGAGGTCCTTGAGGATCTGGGCCCCCACGCCGTAGTCCCTGAGATCCGGGGCGAGGCCGAGCTTCTGGTTTGCCTCGACGGTGTCCATGCCCTCGTCCTGGAGGTGGTAGGCCTTCATCTTGTTGAGCAGGCCGATGCCGCGGCCCTCCTGCTGCATGTAGACGATCACACCCTCGCCCTCGCGCGCGACGAGCTCCATCGCCGCCTCGAGCTGCTCGCCGCAGTCGCAGCGCAGGGAGTGAAGCGCGTCTCCCGTAAGACAGGCGGAGTGGACGCGCACCAGCACGTCCTCCTTGCCCTCGGGCTCGCCCATGATGAGGGCCAGGTGGGTGAGGTCGTCCACCTCGCTCTCGTAGGCCCTCAGGCGGAACTCGCCGTAGGGCGTGGGCAGCTTCGTCTCCACGGCGCACTTGACCTGCGTCTCGAAGGCGTGACGGTACTCGATGATCTGGGCCGTGGTGACGAGCTTGACGTCGTGCTCGGCCGAGAACTTCTCGAGGTCAGGCACCCGGGCCATCGTGCCGTCCTCTTTCATGACCTCGCAGATCACCCCGGCCGGCTTGAGCCCCGCCAACCTGGCGAGGTCCACGGCCGCCTCCGTCTGGCCCGCCCGCTGTAGGACACCGCCCGGCTTCGCCCTCAAGGGGAAGACGTGGCCCGGCATCGCGAGGTCCTCGGGCCCGGTCGCGTCGTCGACGGCCACCCGGCAAGTGTGCGCCCTGTCAGCGGCCGAGATACCGGTGGTGATGCCCTCCCTGGCCTCGATGGAGGCGGTGAAGCCCGTGCCCATGCGCGACGAGTTGTGGACGGTCATCGGCGGGATGTCGAGCCTGTCCACAAGCTCCTCGGCCATCGGCAGGCAGATGAGCCCTCGGCCGTGCGTCGCCATGAAGTTGATATCGTCGGCGGTCACGAGCTCGGCGGCCATCGTCAGGTCGCCCTCGTTCTCCCTGTCCTCGTCGTCGCAGACGATGACCATCTTGCCGGCCTTGATGTCTTCCAGTATCTCTTCCATCGGGCTAAACGGCATCTCTCGTTCTCCTCTCGGGGTGGCTAACTTCCCTGTCCTTCCACGGCTGCATGAGCCGCTCGACGTACTTGCCTACTACATCGGCCTCCAGGTTGACGTGGGACCCGACCCCGAGCTCGCCGAGGTTGGTGTGCGAGCGCGTGTGCGGGAGGATCGAGACGGTAAAACGGTCGTCCTCGACGGAGACGACGGTGAGGCTTATGCCGTCGATGCACACGCTGCCCTTCTCGACCGCGTAACGCAGCACCGAGTCGGGGGCCGCGAACGTCCAGATCTCCGCGTCGCCCTCCGCCCTCACGTCGAGCACCTCGCCGACGCCGTCAACGTGCCCCTGCACGATGTGTCCCCCGAGCCGGCCCCCTGCCTCCATCGCCCGCTCCAGGTTGACCGGGCTGCCCTCGGAGAGATCCCCAAGGGCGGTGCGCCTGAGGGTCTCGGGCATCGTGTAGAAGACGAGGCCGCCGGCGTCGATCTCGTCCACCGTCAGGCACGCCCCGTTGACCAGGATCGAGTCGCCCACGCGCGTCCCCCCGAGCACGACGTCGGCCGAGAGGCCGAGGTGCGCGTCGCCGGCGTCCTCGGCCGCCCGCAGCGACCTCACCCGCCCGACCTCCTCAACTAGCCCGGTGAACATGGCCCTCCTCCCCTGGTGCCGGGTAGAGCGTGACGGCGACGTCCTCCCCGATCTTCTCGACCTCGGAGACCCGGAATTGCAGGGCCTCGGCCATCCGGGTCGCGCGCAACGCCCCGATCATGGGAACCCCTTCTGAGCCTATGAGCCTGGGCGCGTAGAACAACGTCAGCTTGTCCGCGAGGCCCCGCTCCACGAACCCGGTGACGGTCTCCCCGCCCCCCTCGACGAGAACGCCCCGTATACCACGCCTCCCCAACTCGTCCAGGATGAAACGCAGGTCCATCCTGTCCCCCTCCACCGGCGCGGCCACGACCTCCACATGGATCCCGCGCAGAGCCTCTACCCTATCTTCCGGGACCTCCTCGCCGACAAAAACGATGAGCGGCGCTTTCGTTGCCGTGCGGGCCAGCTCGCTCCCGGGGCCCGTCGTCAGGCGCGGGTCGAGTACGACGCGGGTGACGGCCGGCGGCTCTACGGGGAGACCGCGGGCGGTGAGCGTGGGGTCGTCGGCCCGCACGGTGCCGGCGCCGACGAGCACGGCGCCGGCCTCGGCCCGGAGCTCGTGCGCCCGCAACCTCGCGGCCTCCCCGGTCACCCACTTGCTGTCGCCGCCGGACGCGGCGATCCTGCCATCCATCGTGGCCGCCAGCTTGACATGGACGAACGGACGGCCGGTTCGCATCCGGTGGAAGAACTGCTCGTTCTGCCGCTCGCACGCGGGGTCATCGACGACCTCGACGACGATCCCGGCCCCCCGCAGTATCTCCAGGCTGCGCCCGCCCATGCGCGGGTCGGGGTCGAGAGCACCTACCATGACGCGCGTGATGCCGGCCCGTATAACAGCCTCGACGCACGGGGGTGTCCGTCCGTGGTGGTTGCAAGGTTCGAGCGTGACGAAGAGCGTGGCGCCCGCGGCGGCGTCGCCGGCCGCGTCGAGCGCCCGTACCTCCGCGTGGGCCTCCCCAACTCTCGCGTGCCAGCCCTCGCCGACGACCTCGCCCTCGCGCACGACGACGGCCCCCACGAGGGGATTGGGCGCCACGGTGAAACGACCGCGCTCGGCGAGCCGCCGGGCGAGATCCATAAATGAACCTCGTGCCAAGTTGACCTTTCTCCCATCCGGACTCTGACCGTCGGCGCCGGACTACGGCTCGCAATGCGAACCTTCACCGGCTCAACCCCGGGCTCTCCCCTGGGGCTCGCGGGCTTCCCGTCGGGAACGCTCCCTCCGGGCTCACCGCCGGTGCGGGAATTTCACCCGCCCCCGAAAAGTTACGAGAGAACCTATACCACACGGCGTTTATGGCCACAAGGAACGCGACCGTCGGGCGCGCTCCCACCGGCACCGCCCCGCGAGGGCGCTAGGAGGCCGCGCGGGCAGCGTCGATGATCCTGCGCATCTCGGAGGCGGGATCGCCCCTGTAGACGGCCGAGCCGGCGACGAGCACCTGGGCGCCGGCCTCGACCATGACGGGCGCGGTCTCGGCGGTGATGCCGCCGTCGACCTGGACGGGGAGGTCCGTCATCTCCTTGAGGCGGCGGACCTTGGCCGCCATCTCCCGGATAAAGGACTGGCCGCCGAAGCCGGGGTTGACGGTCATGACGAGCACGTAGTCAAGGTAGGGAAGCGCCCACTCTATGAACTCGGGCGGGGTGGTCGGGTTGAGGGCGACGCCGGCCTCGCAGCCGCCGTCCCTTATCATGGTCAGCGTCCGGTGGAGGTGGGTCACGGCCTCGGGCTGGACCGAGATGCTCGCGACCCCGGCCTCGATAAACGGTGGGATCAGGTTGTCCGGGCTCTCCACCATCAGGTGCGCGTCCACCGGAAGGTCTATGGCCTCGACGAGGGAGGCGGCGACCACGGGTCCGACGGTGAGGTTCGGGACGAACTGGTTGTCCATGGAATCGAAGTGGACGAGCTCGGCCCCGCCGGCCTGAGCCCGCCGCACCTCCTCGGCCAGGTTCGCGAAGTCCGCCGCCAGGATCGAGGGCGCGCCCACGATCCTCCCACCAAGCTCGCCCCAGAAACCCAAAGACCCGCCTCCCCCGAACGTGCGCCAACGGCCGTCCATTCTACAGAAAACGCAGCCGCGATCCTTCGGCGCCACGCCCTGGGGACGGTTAAGGCCGGCGGCAGGTTGGCCCAGGCTCCTTCCTGGCGGGGGCGAGTGTGGCCGGGCTATTGACGGGTACCACGGGAGAAACGATCGAGAGGAGCCCCCGCGTGACCGAACCCTCCGTCAGGACCGTGAGAGCCGCCGCGCGCATCGCCCACGACTTCGGCCTGGCCGCTTGCTTCGGGGGGACGCTCTTCGGCAAGGTCGTCTTCAACTCGAGCCTTCCCGTCTTGGACTCGAAGACCGAGCGCGGCCGGCTGGGAGCGGCGTTCTGGAACAGCGCCAACCCCGTCAACGCCGCCGCGTTCGGCGTGGCGGTTGCGACCTGGCTGCCGGGCAGGCTCGGGCGCTCGGGCGGGGGGACCGTCCCGCAGCCGCGCCGCCTCGTGCTGGCCAAGGACGCCCTGATGGGCGCGGCGGGGATGGCCGGCCTGGCGGCGGTTCTCCTCGCCCAGGTCTCGCTCAACCGCCGGGCTCCCGAAGGCGCCGTGCCGCTCGAATCGGGGGGCGTCCCGGCGCCCGAGGCCGGGGATACGACGGCCCGGATCCAAAGGGCCGTCGGCGCCCTCGGCGGCGTCAACGTGGCGCTCTTCGCCGGCCTCGTAGCTGTGACGGCCGCCGTCTCGAAGCCGCCGCGTAGGTCCACGCGCCCGGGCTAGCTTTCCGCCACCCGCCTTGAGGACGGCGCGCGCGGTCCGAGACGTGGAGGTCGAAAGTTAGGCCGGTGCGGGCCCGCCGACGGGGGCGCCGGACTGATGCGCAGAGATCGGGCATCCCCGGGCACCGCGGGCTGCCGCACGGTCGGCTATCCACACGGGCGCGGCGGGCCGCGCCGGGGACCGAAGCAACCGCCCTCCGGCTGCGAGGTGGACCGAGCCATCGCAGGCCAGGCCGAGGTTTGGCTTTGTTTGGTAATCCGTTTCGGGCGACGTCGTGTTCTTGAAGGCGCAAGTCCACGGACCAATAATCGCCGTCAGCCGGCCCCTTCTGGAAGCCCCGAGACGTCGACGTCCACGACCTGGGGCGGGGTCGGGGCGGCTCCGGACCGGGCGGCTTGCCGGCGCTCGAGCTCGTGCAGGGCTCGGTAGATCTGCCGCTCTATGGAGGTCTCGTAGCGGGAGAGCTTGGAGAAGGCGTTGGCCCGGTCCGCGTCCCTGGCGAAGGTACGCCCTAGGAGGGCGGTCTCGTCCTCCTGCTCGCTCCTCATGCGGCGGGCTCTTGAGAGGGCCTCCTCGTGCTTCTTCTCGTCGGTTATGGTGGTGTCGCTCTCTATCAGAAAGTCGCCAAAGTGCGACTCGTAGCCGTGGGCCTCGCGCTCCGCGCGCTCGGCCGTCTCCTCGGAGCGCTCCCAGGCGAAGATGCCGGCCTCGACCCGGCCGGTGCGCCTGAGCCTCCAGTACGCAGAAATGATCCGGTCGACGAGGAGGTTCTCGAGCTCCCCGACCGGTTGCAGCTCGGCCCTCAGCCGTTCGCCCAGCTCCCCAAGGGCTTCTTCGTCTTCTCCCGGCAGGAGGATCTCCTCGGCTCGCAGGCCGTGCCTCACGGCGTTCAGGCGGACGGCGTCCTTCCCCTCCGGCGTCTTGGGGCCGGTGCTCTTCAGGGCGTTGCGGCGGTTGGCCTCGGCCTTCTTGTCGCTCGTCATGGTGTCGTTCCCTTCATGAAGTTGGTGCCGGAGTTCTCTGCGACCCACCCTGTTCGAGGTCGACGCGTGGGGGACTCATCCAACGCGCCGTGCACGGAGCTCTTCGATGCGGTACACGACGGCGGCCGTCTCGTCGGCTTCGGACCAGTGTTCCTCCAGGTCCACGCCGAGCTCTGTGGCGACGAACTCCCTTAGCTCTTTTTCATCGGCCCTTCGTCGGGCTGCCAAATCGTCGATTAGGGCCTGCGTGAAGTTCCGCACGGCGTCGGAGGCCTCCTTCAGGTCGGTTGCGAGCGAGGCCAGTTCGGCCTTGCGCCCGGGTGCCTCACTCGCGGCCTCCTGTTCCCAGGCCAGCATGAGGGCGATGATCTGCTGGAAGAAACCTCGCGCCCCCGCCTGGACCTCCCTGTCGAGCGTCAGGGCGGAGAGGAGGTCCCGGGTGCGCTCCAGTTCGGCGGCCTCTCGCCGCCACCTGAACCGGGCCTCCTCCCCCCGGCTCCTCAAGGACTCGGCCCAATCGGCCAGGACAAGCGCCGCTCCGCCGGCGAACGCTCCGGCGTCCCGACCTGCCGGGGAATCGTCCGAGGCAAACAGGGTGCTTTGCGCCCTCGGGAAGAAGTCCGCTACCTCCACCCCGAGTGCAACGGCCAGCTTCTGCAGGGTCTCCACGGTAGGGCTGCTCCTGCCGTTCTCGATGTGGACCAGCGTCACCCGGTCGATACCGGCCTCCACGGCGGTCCGCTTCTGGCTCCAGCCTCGCCCCTTTCTGATCCGTCTTACGCCCTGCATATCACCTCCCAGACTATATTGTTGCTTAAACTATACTACAAAATATTGTGTATACCCAACAGGAACGGGCCCCGAAGCTTTGTTGCGGGGGGTTTTTGCAACTTCGCCCCTATCGGGTTCTCGGAAGCCGACCCCCACTACGACCTAATGCCCTTCTTCGGTATCTTGTGCGCTAGATGAGTGTTGGGCGTTTGTCATGCCCACAGTTCCTTGAGGCGCCCCTGCGGTCGTCGGAGGAGCCGGTTGAGGTAAAGCCCGTAGGTGTAGGCTGCCACCTTCGCCGCCACCCTCGTGACCGGGCCTACCAGTGTCTT
>CADCUW010000015.1 GCA_902805985.1 uncultured Rubrobacteraceae bacterium | reverse complement strand
TTCCGGGTACTCCGACGGGTTGAGTTTGTCCGCGCCCTGCTTGAGTCCCTGCACTTGTTCGTCAAGAACCTTTTACAGCTTCGCCTTCAAGTCTTTGCGTTTACTGGCGTACAGGTGCTTCTGCTTCCCGGCTGCGTCGGTGTACTGAGCTAGCAGCGTTTATCTTTGCGCTGGTAGCTGCTCGTCATTTCCAACGCCTTTCTGTCAGAATCTCTGTCAAGCGGGCTGTTCGGATGGTTGGGGGTCCGCCGGAAGCGCGACCGCTGGCGGATTCGGTGGTGCTCGGGATCATGAGGTTTGCAGGAGACGAGGAGCGGGGGGAACTTGAGGGTCTTTATCTCGGCGGACATGGAGGGTGTGACGGGTGTCACGCACCCGCAGGACGTGATCCCGGGCAGGAGCCAGTACGAACGCTTCCGCCGCTTCCTGACCGCCGACGTGAACGCCGCGATAGAGGGCGCCGCGCGGGGCGGCGCGACGGAGTTCCTGGTAAACGAGGCCCACGACGGGATGCGCAACGTCCTCCTCGAAGACCTGGACGGACGCGCGGAACTCATCGTCGGCTCCAGGAAACCCCTCTCGATGATGCAGGGCTTCGAGGGCGCGGACGTCGCGTTCTTCGTCGGATACCACGCCCGCGCGGGCGCCGAGGGCGTCCTGAGCCACACTTTCAACAGCCCTTCGGTCGTCACGGACGTGCAATTGAACGGCGGTCCTTGCAGCGAGGCTCGCATGAACGCCACGCTCGCCGGCCTCTCGGGCATCCCCGTCGGCCTCGTCACCGGCGACGACCCGACGTGCGCCGAAGCGGAGTCCCTCTACACCAACGTGAAGACCGCGCAGGTAAAGACCGCCATCGACCGCTACACGGCCCGGTGCCCGCCCCAGAGGGTGGCGCGTGAACGGATCCGCGAGGCTTCCGAGGGTGCCGTCCGCAGCGCCGGCGACCTCGCCCCCTACGCCCCGGGGCCGCCCTACACCTTCACCGTGGAGTTCGTCACCGCCAGCACGGCCGCGGGCGTCATGTTCTTCCCGCAACTGGAGCGGGTGGGTGACCGGATAGTCTCCTGGACCCACGACGACTACGAGACCGCCTTCAAGATGTTTATCGGGGTCATGCGGATGGCGACGAGCGACCCGGACTACGGGTAGGAGGCGCCGATAAACCTAGCCTTCACCACCGTCGACGTCTCCGCCGAAGAAGTACGCCGGTAACCAACTCCCCCCGACCTTCGGCCAGACGCTCGATCCCGATCGCTCGCCCGGGTCCTCGGCCTCGAAAGGTGCGACCTCGACGACCGCCATTCGGTCCAGGAGGTCTCGACGGGCCTGCCTGACAAACTGCGATGGCTGAACCGGCGAGATGGTGCCGGAACCCGGGAGTAAGGCCTGGAATATCGACCTTGTTCCTCCCCAAGCGGCCCGGCCTAGTAACTCTTTGCAACAGTCTGGTAACAGTTTGCTGAAAGGGCGATTAAACGCCTTGATCGGGTACATTCGCGTGATAACTTCGGGCTGTATGTTCGTGGCATATAGTGGCCGCGAGGGAACGTTGTAAACACGCCGCTCGGAGGAGTTGCCGGGCGGCGCTGCTTTTGAAGGGAGGTGTTCGGCCATGGGCTTGAGCGTGCTCACGAGGGTGAATTTTGAAGGGAAGATCCTGGCATTACGCGGCCAGTTTGGTGAGACGCTCGGCCGGTTGCAGACGGGGGCATTGCCCATCTTGCAGACGGCGGTGGCGGCGAGCTTGGCGTGGTTTATCGCGTCGGCGGTGGTCGGGCACGAGCGGCCCTTCTTCGCGGCGATAGCAGCGGTGATCTCGCTCGGCGTCGTGGTCGGGCAGGAGGGGCGGCGCGTTCTCGAGCTCGTCTTCGGGGTCGCGTGCGGGCTCGCGGTCGCCGACGTGCTCGTGAGGCTCATCGGGACGGGGACCGTCCAGATCGGGGTGGTCATAGCGCTTGCGATGACCGTGGCGTGGCTG
>CADCUW010000014.1 GCA_902805985.1 uncultured Rubrobacteraceae bacterium | reverse complement strand
GACTCATCTGCCCCGACCACGCCATCCCTAGAACCTGGGGCCCGAAACCTACCAGGCGACGTAGCGACGGTCCCTGAAGAAGCCGCCGGTAGGGCCGCTGTTGGGCAGCGTGGCCGCCCAGACGACGCCGTCAGCGCCCTCTTCGACGGTGCGGTTGGCGTTCGCGCCGCCCATGTCGGTAGCGACCCAGCCGGGGTTGACGGCGTTCACTAGGATACCGCTACCGCGCAGCTCGGAGGCCAGGATGCGGGTGAGGGCGTTGAGGGAGGTCTTGGAGATGCGGTACCCCGGCGAGCCGCCGCCCATGTCCTCCAGTGCGGCCAGACCCGTGGAGACGTTGACGATCCGGCCGTAACCCTCGCGCCTCATGTGGGGTATCGCAACCTCACAGAGCCGCCACGCCCCGAACAGGTTCGCCTCCAGCGCCTCCTTCACGCGGTGGAGGTCGGCCCCGGCCCCGCTCTGGCCGTCGTCGTTGGAGATCCCGGCGTTGTTCACGAGCACGTCCAGCCGCCCGAAGTCGCTCTCTACGGAGGCCGCAAGCTTCTCGACGCTGCCGGCGTCGGCCACGTCGAGCTGCCGGACGGCCACCTCGCCGGGGAGTCCCTCCGCCGCCTCCCGTCCCCTCTCCTCGTCACGGGAGCCGAGGATCACGGTCAGCCCCTCCTCGGCGAGCCGGCGGCAGACCTCGAGCCCGATCCCCCTGTTACCCCCGCTCACCAGCGCCACGCGCCCGTTCTCAGCCATACGACCTCCGATCTCTACGATTGGCCCCCGCAGATACTACACACCGAGCAACCCGAACGCCGCCCCCACCGCCTCCCGTGGCGCGGCCGCGACGACGACGTGATCCCCGAGGTCCCAACTCCCCAGAGAGACCACTGGCCGCCCCACCTTCAGCGCCAGCCCAACCTCGGATAACGTCCCGTACTCCCCGCCGACGGCGACGACCACGTCCCCCGAGCACACAACAGCCAGGTTCCGCGCCTGCCCCATCCCCGAGGCAACGGAGAGGGATAGATATCCGTTTGCCCTGCCCCGGTCTTCGTCCGGCAGGATGCCGATGGTCGTGCCGCCACCTTCCATCGCCCCACGGGCGGCGGCCTCCATCACGCCGGAGAGCCCGCCGCAGACGACGATGCCACCCCGCTCGGCCACGAGTCGGCCGACCTCGCGTGCTTTTTCGTAGAGAACCCCGGTCGCCGCGCCGGAGCCGACGATGGCGACGTAGGGTCGCGAGGGCGCCATCCGCCCTACTCCGCCGGGTACTTGCCCGTCTGGCCGAGCAGGTAGCGGAGGAGGTCCACGGCGCCGGTCTTGCTCAGAGGTTCGTTCCAGTTGCCGCACTTGGGGGATTGGATGCAGGCCGGGCAGCCCCGCTCGCACGGGCAGCGGGTGATGACGCCGACCGTGTCCCGGGCGAGGGAGGAGAAGGCGTCGAAGCCGCGCCGGGAGATGCCCACGCCGCCGGGGTAGCCATCGTAGACGAAGATCGTGGGCAGCCGGTTCTGGTGGTGGGCGGGGGTGGAGAGCCCCCCGATATCAGCCCGGTCGCACATCGCGAAGAGGGGCAACAGCCCGATCATGCCGTGCTCCCCGGCGTGCAGCGCCCCCCCGAAGCTCTCGAAGCTCGGGCGGGCACCCCTCGGTATCGGCGGCAGCGTCACCCAGAAGGCCTGCGTCTCAAGCGTAACGTCCGGCAGGTCGAGCGGGTAGACCCCGAGCTCCTTCTCGTCCGCCACCCTGACCTTCTTGTAGAAGGTTACGGAGTCCGTCGTCCTGACGCGCCCCCAGTGCAGCGTCGCCCCGTTCGGCAGGCCCCTGGTCTCGACCTCTTCCACGATCTCCACGTCCGTCTCGACCTTGGGCTTCGTGTAGAAGTTGTTCGGCACGCGGCGGGCGACCGCGCGGTGCAGGCGCAGGTCGAGGTCCTCTATCTCGTAGGCGTTGCCGCGGTGCAGGTACGTGGCGCCGGGGTGAAGCTCGCTCGGGGCGCGCGTCGCCTCGGCCGTCCCTATAAGCTCACCGTCAACGTCCGCTATAAGGACGGTCTGGGAAGAGGCGGAGCGTAAAGAGACGTTACGGGCGGGGCTGTCGGAGCGGGCGTAGATCAGGCGCTCCCCGCTCGCGGCGAGCATCCTGTCCTCCATCATCCTCTTGGCGACGCCCCGATACGCCGGCCCGAAATACTGCTCGTCTTCGGCATCGAGCGGGGCCTCGTGAGCCGCGGCTAACAGGTGAGGGCCAAGGATGTACGGGTTCTCCATCGTTACCCTCGCGGCCTCGACGCGGCGGCCGAGGACGCGGGGCGGGTTCTCGAAGAGGAACTGGTCGAGGGAGTCGCGGCCGGCGATGTAGACGGCCAGGGATGGGTCCTTGCCGCGTCCGGCGCGGCCCCACTGCTGCCAGATCGAGGCGACGCTCCCCGGATAGCCGCAACAGACCACCGCGTCCAAAGCACCCACGTCCACCCCGAGCTCAAGCGCGTTGGTCGAGACGACGCCGAGAAGGTCGCCGCTGAAGAGCCTCCCCTCGATGTCCCGGCGCTCGCGGGCGGTGTAGCCCGCCCTGTACGGGGAGATCCTGCGCGCACCCTCGATGCCTAGCCGCTCGGCCGCGTAGCGGTAGATAAGCTCGGCCGCCTTCCTGGACCGGGCGAAGGCGATGGTTCGGATCCCACGCGAGACCAGGTCCGCGAAGACGAGCGCCCCCTCGGTGAGTAGGCTCCGCCGCTCGCCCTTCTCCTTGTCCAGGAGAGGGGGATTGCGGAACACCACCCGCCGCGGCCCGGAGGAGGCCCCATCGTCGTCCACGAGCGAGAAGGGCAGCCCGGTCAGGCTCTCGGCGAGCTCCTGCGGGTTTGCGATGGTCGCGCTCGTCAGCACGAAGCGCGGATCGCCCCCGTGCAGCTCCGCGACGCGCCTGAGCCTCCGCAAAACGGCGGCGACGTGGGAGCCGAAGACACCGCGCAGGACGTGGGCCTCATCCACGGCCACGATCTCCAGGTTGCGCAGGAAGTCGCCCCAGGCCTCGTGGTTGGGCAGCAGGCCGATGTTGAGCATGTCAGGGTTCGTGAGGACGACGTTCGAGCGGCGTCGGATTTCCGCGCGCAGGGCCTGCGGGGTGTCGCCGTCGTAGGTGGCGGGGTGGACTCCGGGGAGGGCGAAGCCCTTGATCTTGCCTAGCTGATCCTGCGCGAGCGCCTTGGTCGGGTACAGGAAGATCGAGCGGCTCTTCATCCGGTGAAGCGCGTTCTGGAAGGCCGGGATCTTGTAGCACAGCGACTTCCCGCTCGCCGTCGCCGTCGCCACCACCACGTTCTCCCCTGCCCGCACCCGCTCGTACGCCTCCAACTGGTGCGAGTAGAGCCTGGACGCCCCCATCTTCCCCAAAGCCTCGACCAGCTCGGGGTGCAGCCCCGGCATCTTGACGAGCGTCGCCTCTCGCGGCGGCAGGCTTGCGACCGTATCCCCGAGCGACCGGAGCGTCTTGCTGCTCATCTCAGCGAGCGGGTTGGATTCCCGGATAGCCGTCATACGTCCTTCTTCGGAAGAATCGAAAAAACCATCGAGCCCGGGCCCTCAACAAACCCGAAAAGCTGGCCGCTGACAGCTAAATCTCGCGGCGGCCGGCGAAGGCGCGGCCGAGCGTGACCTCGTCGGCGTACTCGAGGTCCCCGCCGACGGGGAGACCGCTGGCGAGCGCCGTCACCCTCACCGGCAGGTCCTTTACCTCGGCCGCGATGAACAGCGCCGTCGCCTCGCCGGTGGTGTTCGGGTTGGTGGCGATGACGAGCTCCTTCGTGCCCTCGTTGCGCACGCGCTCGACGAGCTCCGCTATCCGGAGGTCTTCGGGCTCGACGCCGTCGAGCGGCGAGAGGGAGCCGCCGAGGACGTGGTAGAGGCCGCGGTACTCGGCGGTGCGTTCTATCGGGCCGATATCGTAGGGGTCTTCGACCACGCAGATCGCGGACGCGTCGCGGCGGGCGTCGCGGCAGATCTCGCACTCCTCCATCTCGGTGAGGTTGAAGCAGCGGGTGCAGGGCTTGATCCGCTCCTTGACCTCCTTGAGCGCCTCGGCGAGGCCTATGGCGTCGTCTTTCTTGCCCCGGATGACGTGGAAGGCTATGCGTTGGGCGCTGCGGGGACCTATGGAGGGGAGCTTGGAGAGCTCGGTTATCAGCCGCTCTACGGGCCTGGCGTATGTCGCCAATAGGTCCCTACATCCCCGGCAGGTTGAGGCCGAGGTCCCCGAGGCCCCCGGTGACGCCGCCGAGCTTCTTGTTTGCGAGCTCCTGGGATGAGTTCATCGCCTCGTTCACGGCCGCCATCACCATGTCCTGGAGCATCTCGACGTCTTCCGGGTCGACGACCGCGGGGTCTATCTCGATGGAGACGAGCTCCATGCCCCCGGTCATCGTCGCCTTGACCGCGCCACCGCCCGCGCTCGCGGAGACGGTCTCCTTGGCGAGGTCCTCCTGGGCCTGACGCATCTGCTCCTGCATCTGCTGGACCTGGGCCATCATCTTGTTTACGTTCTGCCTTTTAGCCACCCACAACTCCTGGGTCGAGGTTTACGTGCCTCGTCATTGTAAACGACCCGTCCCGATGGACCACTACGGAAAGGTTCCGGGCGGACGCGGTCCCGGCCGTCTAGACGCGCTCGGCCCTGACGATCAGGCGCCGTTCGAAGCCCGGGATCGGGGTGCAGGTCTGGAGGGTGAGCATGTCCCTGCCCCTGATCCGTCCCATCACCCAGGTATCGTCCGGGTTCACCACGAACGCGTCGGTCACCCGGTAGAGGTACCTTCTACCGTCGCGGCTGTTCACGGAGATCCTATCCCCCTCCCCGAGCTCGTCGAGCCGGTAGAAGATCAGGTGACTGCCGGTACCGGGCCAGCCGAGCCTGTGGCCCGCCAGGTACACGTTCCTCTCCGGCGTCTCCGACCAGGGCATGGAGGTGCCGCGAGCGTGGATGACGCCGTTGTCCAGGGCTTCTTGGGTGTTGGAGCGCAGGACGGGGACGTCGTGGAGCCCGAGCGACGGAACGGTGAGACCCAGCGCCGCGCCGCCCGGAAGGTCGTAGCGGCGGGGCTCCCGCGTCGCATCGACCTGCTCCTCGGTGGGCATCGGCCAGTCGGCCTCCCCCACCGGAAGGGTCGGCGGCCCGGGCTCCGGCTCGGGTTCAGGCTTCGGGGCCGGGGTCGTCCGCGCTTCCGGGACAGCTTCCGGGACAGCTTCCGGCTGCGGCCGGGGCTTCGGCTGCGGCAAGGGCTCCGGCATGGGCTCTGGTGTGGGCTCTGGCGCGGGTTCGGGTTGGGCCACCGGCAGGGGCTCGGGTCGTGGCTCCGCCTTCGGTTGGGGCTCGCGCTCCTCGATCTCGGGGGGCGCGACCGTGGGCTCCTTGAGCGGCTCGATGCCGGGGTCGGACCTGACCAGGGTCTCCGAGGAGGCGTTGGTCTTTACCGCCCGGTCCGCGGCCTCCGCTGGCCTCTCCCTCAGGAGGGCGTACGCGGCGACGGCGGCGGCGAAGAGCAGCGCGAGGGCGAGCGTCACCGCGCCGAACCGGAGCAGCGGGTCTCCGGAGGCGTGCCCCGGGAACCTCACGCGGGGGCTAGCGGAAAATCCTGTTGATGATCAGTCCCACGCCGAGCAGGGCGCACCCCGCAGCCAGTGCGATCCCGCTAGGGCCGCCCGTCTCGGGCAGCGTCGTGTCGGCGAGTTTGTCGGGGATGAGGATCGTCTGGCCGTCGATGACGGTGGTCTGCTCGCCGGTGGTTTCCTCTGCGGTGGTTTCCTCTGCGGTGGTTTCCTCTGCGGTGGTAGTCTCTTCGGCGGTAGTCTCTTCAGCGTTGCCGCCCCCGATGTTTCCGAGGCAGGCGTTGACCTGACTCTGGCTGATGTCTAGGCGCTGCGAGATCGTCGCCACGGCATCGCCTTCACCCACCGCGACCGCGTTTGCATCCCCATACTGACCCTGAGATACGAACACCTGCTGCACTTGCGAGCAGTCCACGAAGATTACGTTCCTGTCGCGGCTGCCTGTGCCGCTGTCTTGGGCGAGCGCTGGCCCAATCAGGAGCGCCGCGAAGAGAAAGGACACGGCACCCAACAAAGAGACCTTGAACACCCGAATACCTCCTCCGATACGCTCCGGCTGCGTCTTCAAGAGATGGTGCATACTAACATGGAAGTAAGAGCAAATACTACGATGCCTCCGCTATGTAGCTCGGGAGGAAGTAGACGCTCAAGACTCTCTACCAAGAGCGGCTCCGCGAGTTTCGCGATGGCGCTCTTTCCGCAGCCCTAGCTTTCGTCTCTCCGCCCGAACGGTTCGAAGCCGCGCATGATCTCGAACACCTCGGCCTCGCTGCGGATCTTCCCTTCGCCGGTTTCGCCGCCGGCTTCCGGTGCCCCGAACCGCGCCCCGGGGACGTCGGCCCGCGCCACCGTTTCGTCGAAACTCTCATCGTCCAGCCCAGCCGGTGGCTCTTCCAGATGGGCGGGCGGTTCGGGCGCGGGACCCCGCGGGACGGGTTCTTGCGGCGGCGTGCCCCGGGAAGGCTCCCCGGTGGGTACGGGGGTGGCCTCAGGGTCCCCTTCCCCTGACCGGACCTCGAGGCGCGGCTTCGAACCGATGCGCTCTTCGAGGACCTCGCCCAGGACGTCGGCGTGCTTGCGGTCCTTCGCCATCCCGACGTAGAAGTCCTGGTCCTCCGGGAAGGCCAGCGTCAGCACCGCGCCGTCGAAACCCTCCACCCGCGCCTCGCCGTAGACCGCCGCGGTCAACGCCTGCTTGCGCCGCTTCAACTCGCCGATGATCCCGCCCCACTGCCCCACGAGGTCCGCGGCGCCCCGACCAGCCTCTTCCGGTTCGGGCTCCTGTGGAGCGGGCTCCACGGGCTCGGGTTCGGCCGGCTCCGCCAGAGCGTCCGGCGTCTCGCTGGCGGGTGCGGGCCTCTCGTCCGCCGCGGCTGCCGCCCGGGACGTCTCGGGGGCCGGCGGTCGCGACGCCGGCGCGGGGGCCGCGAGGCCCCCGTTCGCGGCGACCTTCTCCAGCCGTTCGAGGCGGGCCATGAGGTTTTCGACGGAGGGCTCGGTGTAGTCGCGGGCGAGCTTGAGGAAGGTGAGCTCGAGCTCGAGCTTCGGGTCGCCGCCGCGCCGGATGCGGCCCAAAGCGTCGCCGAGGGCCTCGACCAGGCGCACGACCTCGGCGGTCGGCACGGCGCCCGACTGCTCTTCGAGCGGGGCGCGCTCCTCGGCGCCGACGCCGGCGAGGGCCACCTCGGGGGCGTAGGGCAGGAGCATCAGGTTCCTCAGGTGGGAGAGGAGCTCGCCGACGAACTGCCCGAGGTCGCGGCCCTCGTTGGAGAGCCGGTCCACGATGCGCAGGGCGTCCGCGGCGCGGCGCTCGTGCAGGGCGTGCGTCGTCTCCAGGAGAGCCTCGGGGCCGACGCTGCCGAGAAGTTCGCGGACCATGACGGTCGTGATCTCCCCGTCGGAGAAAGACGAGAGCTGGTCCAGAAGCCCCTCCGCGTCCCGGAAAGAGCCCCTCCCCTCCCGCGCGATCACGGTGAGCGCTTCAGGCTCGACCGCTATGCCCTCGGCTTTGGAGATCTCCCCGAGCTTGGTCGCCAGCGTCTCGATGCTCGGCCGGCGGAAGTCGAAGCTCTGGCAGCGGCTGATGATCGTGGGCAGAACCTTGTGCTTCTCCGTCGTCGCGAGCACGAACACGACGTGCTCGGGCGGCTCCTCGAGCATCTTCAACAGGGCGTTGAAGGCCTCGGTGGTCAGCATGTGGACCTCGTCGATGATGTAGATCTTCGTGCGCCCGGCGACGGGTGCGAGGTTCACCCTGTCCCTTAGGTCCCGGATCTCGTCGATCCCCCGATTGGAGGCCGCGTCCATCTCGACCACGTCGAGCGACGAGTTGTTCACGATGGCCCGGCAGCTGTCGCAGGTCCCGTCGGGCTCGGCCGTCGGCCCCTCAGCACAGTTGAGCCCCATCGCCAGCACCTTCGCCGTCGAGGTCTTCCCCGTCCCCCGCGGCCCGCTGAAGAGGTAGGCGTGCGCGACCCGCCCCGTCTCGATGGCCCGCCGCAGCGTGCGCACGACGGGCTCCTGCCCGACCACCTGGTCCATCCGCCGCGGACGCCACTTGCGGTAGAGCGAGGCGTGCTGCACTAGGAGGTTCGTCCCGTCGAGAAAGTCACGGCGTCAGTATAACGGACACCGTGGCGGGAACCATCGGGGTAAAGGTTTCAGGCTACAGGCATCAGGTCTCAGGTCTGCGTAGAAGCAACCCGCTGGATTTCGATGAGATCGAAGAGAGAAAGGTGGGTGTTGGGCACCAGGCTCCGCTGCGAGAACCTGATGCCCAACACCCAAAACCTGAAACCTTAAAAAACCGCGCACCCCGCCGTCGACGCGACCACATACGGCGAACTTCCGGCCGCCGACTCCGGCCTGGCTACCCCGTAGCACATGAGGTTACCCGCTTAGTGCTGCTACCTTCCGGTCCTGACACGGTTCGCGGGGCCCCATTGCCCGGGACCAGGCCATCAACGCCGGCCGCACCGGTTTCAACCGAACCCGG
>CADCUW010000013.1 GCA_902805985.1 uncultured Rubrobacteraceae bacterium | reverse complement strand
CTGGACGCCGGCTACCAGGGACGGAGCAAGAGGTGGGCCGAGGAGGTGGGTGGTGGAGCGGACCTTCTCGTGGTTGGGGCAGAACAGGAGGATGAGCAAGGATTACGAGAGGCTGTGCGCCAGCGCGGAAGCGTTCGTCTACGCGGCCATGATCCGGCTGATGGTGAGGAGGTTGGCACGGGTCTGAGAATTTCCAAACAGTTTCTCCACGCACTCCGGTGAATAAAGAGCAGAGGTCGGTCGCGGACGTGGCCGTCAGCCGGTCGCATTTGTGGTGACCTTCCGCCAGGTCGGAAGGGAGCATGCGGGTAAGGAAGGGGACCTGTGGGTAATAACGGGCTTGGGACAAGGTTAGCTTAGACGCGGTCTAACAAGAAAATAGCGGGGTCAGGTCGAGTAAGTCTGGGCTGGAATCTCGAATCGGACTGCCTCACCACGAGTGAGCAATTTAAGAAAGTGGTGGCTGTTGCGACGTTTCTCGCTAATCTTACCCACAATCGGGAGGAGGGACGAGCCACAGCAGTTTCTGGCTTCGCTCGCTGCCCAAACCTTCCGCGACTTCGAGCTGGTCGTGGTGGACCAGAACCCGGATAACAGGCTGGCGCCGGTTTTGGACGCCTACGGGGACCTGTACCCCATCCTCCACCTGCGAACAAAGCGGGTGGGCGCGTCGGCGGCAAGAAACGAAGGGCTCGGGTACTCTTGTTCCGACGTGGTCGCTTTCCCGGACGACGACTGCCGGTACCCGCCGGATCTGCTGGAGAAGGTGGCGCGGTTCTTCGATCGCCACCCCGAGATGGACGGATTGACCGGGCGTCTGGTTGATGGGCAAGGTCGGAGCAGCATCCTGGACTTCGATCTCGACCCCGGTCCTCTAGACGCCGTAAACATCTGGACCCGCAGCATCGAGGCCACCATGTTCGTGCGCGGCAAGAGCGCAAGGAGGTTCCGGTTCGACGAAACCCTCGGCAAGGGCTCCGGCACGGCCTGGGAATCGGGCGAAGGCACCGACTACCTTCTGCAGCTCCTGAGTGAGGGCGCATCGCTGTACTATGATCCTTCCTTGGATGTGATCCATCCGCAATCCGTGCCCCCGTACGACGCCAAGTCCATGCGGCGAGCGTACGAGTATGGCTGTGGGAGAGGGCGTGTGCTCAGAAAACACGAGTACCCGCTACGCGCCAGGGTTGGGACCCTTGTCGAGCCCCTGAAACGGGTGATGGTCTGCGCGGCGAGTCTAAAGACCGCCCAAGCGTACTACCATTGGAACGTTTTCAGGGGCAGGTCGAGAGGATTGGTTACCAGGCTGGATGTGCCCCACGCCCGTGCCGCTAGAGCGAGGAAAGCCCTGCCCTCCTCACGAGAAAGTCCATGAAGCTCTTTCTGCTTAGAGGCCTACCGGAGGACGCACCTTCGACTAAGATTGTCCTTCCGGTTTCCGGTGAGCGCGATTTTCGGTGTCCCTGAAAAGGTCCAGCCGGTACTCCGGCTCGGTTACGGCGAGTACGTTGGCGAGCCGGGTCTGTCGGTTAAGGAGATCGTGCACCTCGTCGCCCTGGAGAGGATAGGTTTCTACCTCCTTGCGCATATGTACGACGAGCAGACTTCCCCCGATGGCAAGCTCCTGCTCGAAACGCCGAAGCGTCGCGAGCAGGAGGTCCTCCGTGAGGTAGTAGAGGAACTCGGAGGCCACGATAAGGTCGAAGGGACCCTCCGGTGCCTCTTCCGGGAGGGTGCGCCGCTCGACACGCACGTGCCGGGACCCCGAGAGGCGCTCCCGGGCGAGCTCGACAGCCCGCTCGGAGGTGTCCACGGCCAAGAGCTCGTCGCAGTAGGGGGCGAGCATAGCCGTGAAGACCCCGATGGAGCAGCCCGCCTCAAGCGCCCGGCGAAAACGGCCGCCCTCCAGGGTGGCGAGCGTCCGCCCATACTTCCTCTTCTCGTACTCGCTCGTGGCGAACTCCCAAGGGTCCTCGGACCGCCCGTAGAGCTCCTCGAAGTACTCCCGGTGGAAGCGGTCCGTCACGCGCGGGCGCCCCTGCTCAAGGTGCCCTGCCGGCTGCCCTCCCGGCGCACGCCCGAACGGGCGCAAGCGCGCCTCGGGAGGCGACGCCGGAGGGCAAAGAGCCCCGAGTCGCGTCGGGCCTGCTCGGAGGCGTCGCCAACGGCGAACGGGCAGGAACTGCGGGCTTGGGCCGGCTCGCCCAGGATCCCCCGGCAGGCTTCCGCGACCGCACGCCGGGGCTCCGTGGGAGACGGATGGCGTGAGGCCCACGGGTTTTCGCCTAACAGACGGGCATCCTGCACAAGTAGGCGGTATATGGCCCCTCTCACGTTTCCATTGGCCCTTCCTGCTCCGCTGACGCTCCATCCGCGGTGAACGTTTCCGCCGCGGAGCTTGTGTTCAAGGGTCCTGGCTCGCTCCCGAGGAAGCGGATGCGTTCCACGAGGGGCCCCACGAAGGTGACGGTCTCGCCGCAGCCGGATCGCAGGGCGCCGGGCCCGATCCCGTCGTGCATCAGGACGATAGAGCCCGGTCGAAGTTCGGGTCCCACGCGTTCCAGCATCTCGGAGGCCGAGTCCCCCCGCCAGTCTCGGCTGCCCTCCGTCCAGAGCACGAGCTCGAGCCCAAACGCGTAGGCGATCTCCGCCGTAAAGGGCGCGAGCACGCCCCACGGCGGACGCCAGAACCGGGGGCGTACCCCCTGGCGACGGAGCTCTCGCAAACCGTCCCGGACGTCGGCCTCGACCTCCTCGCGGGACCGCTCCGTGTGCCGCACGTGCTCCGTGCAGTGGAACTCGACCCCGTGGCCGTACCGGCGAATGTCGGAGATCAAACGCGGGAACCGCCGGGCCAGCGAAACCACGACGAAGAACGTGGCCCGGGCTTCGGCCCTGTGTAACGCTTCCAGCACGCGCGGGGTCCAGACGGGATGCGGACCGTCGTCGAAGGTGAGCGAGATTCGCAGCACCTCCCGTGGCGTGTCGTTTGCGGCCCTGGTCATCCGAATCTCCCGATGGGCGATATTAAAGTCTCTTTCTTTGTATTTTCCCCGATAAGCCTGTTCGTTAAGCATCGCCGATCAGCATACTCCTAGCTGCACGTCGCACAGAGAGCCCACGGGCACGCCTATTCAGGAAGGGTGCCGCATACGGACTTTGGAGAACCCCCTCGGCGCGAAGTTCGCAGGACAACCCTTCCACGCACTCCGGTGAACAGCGGGGATAGCCTGTAAGGTAGGCGAACCGCGCTCGGCGGGGCGGTCCGGGGACACGCCCACCCTCGCGCGGGGGAACGCGAACCCGAGAGAACCCGAGAAGGGGAGGCCAGTGAGCGAAGGAACGCAGGGGCAGCGGGGCAACGAGAACTACTCCCTGAGCGACAGCAACTCGACCGCGGTGGAAGACGACAAGAGCCCCAAGGGCCCCCTCGCGGCCCTCCTCAACTTGGACATCCTCCCTTCTCTGGTGCGCGATACGACCGCCCTGGAGTCCGGCGACGGCGAAGACTATTCCGGGCAGGAGGGAGGAGGTCCGGGAGGAAGCGGGCAGGGGTAGCACGGCCCGGGGGTCTGTGGGGCTATCGGGCCGGGGCCATGCGGGATCCTGCATGCAGGCTTCCGAGAACCCCCTGCAGGCGGAGTTTGGAGGACAACCCTCCCACGTAGCGCACCCCGGTGAGTAAGGTCAGCGCAGCTCACGAACGAGTGAGGGACCGGGACAACCTCCCGGTCCCTCACTTGCTTGTGTGTGCCCCCTTGCGGGGTCCTCAGGAGCTCAGGAGGAGGCCCTGAGCCTGCTCTCGTAGCGCTCGATGAGGGTCTTGCGGTTCTGGTTCTCCCGCTCGTAGTCCCTCAGGCGCCTCACCTGCTGGTCGGTGAGGCGCCCGAGCCTTCCCTCGATCTCCTCCACGGTCATCTCGTCGTAGCCGGGGATCGGGAAGGTGGCCGCATCCGCCGCCTCCCGGGTGGCGCCCGCCGCCGCCCCCGCCGTGGCGCCGGCCGCCCCGGCCGCCGTGCCCACCAGCCCCGTGGTCGTCTCCGCGAGGGTGCGCGTCCCTTCCCGGGCGCCCTGGGCGGCCATCTCGGTGCCGGAGCGGTAGCGGGAGAAGGCGTCGTTGAGGAACTGGGCGTAGGCCTCCACGGACTCCCGGGCCAGCGCCTGGCCGGCCTCCTGCTGCCTGGCCGCCTGCCCGGAGAGCCGCTCGGCGTTGGCGCGCCCCGCCTCGGTCTGCTCCCTGAGGTTCTGGGCCACGAGCTCGGAGAACTGCTGGGCGCGCTGCTGCTGGCGCTGGCCGGCCTCGGCGGCCTGCCCGTAGACGAGCCTGTAGGAGTCGGCGAGGGTCTCGGCGAAGCGGCGGGCCGCCTCGTTGACGTCTTGGGCCTTCCCTCTGTCCATCATGTCCGTTCTCCTCCCTTGGGGACGCGTGCCTTCTGTGCCTCCTACCCTGCCCGGGCCTGCGCTACGCCCGCCCGCCCGCGAGGAACGCGGCGACCTCCCTGTTCACCTGGGTGGCCCGCTCGACGAACACCAGGTGGCCGGCGCCCTCGAGGACGCGCAGCTTGGCGTTCGGTATGGCCTCGGCCAGAGCGCGGGCGTTGGCGGGCGGCACGTAGCGGTCCTCGGCGCCGTGGATCACGAGCGTCGGAGAGCTTATGCGCCCGACGTCGCCCGAGTGGTCGAAGCGGGCGCCCGCCAGCGCCTGCGCGTTGTAGGATGCCGGCGAGGGCGAGTCGGCGAGGCGCTTCTGGACGATCCCTTCGAACTCATCGGGGTTCTCGGCGCGGTAGCGTTCGGAGGTGGCCCCCTCGAGCCCGCGGCGCGCCGCCTGCCCGGGGTTGAGGGCGCCGAGGCCGAGCATCTTTCCCATCGCCCCGGGCGACATCCGCGCCTGCCCGCGGCCCCCGTAGCCGGTGGAGACGAGGACGAGCCCGGCCACGAGCTCGGGCCGGCTGAGCGCCAGCTCTTGGGCGACGAAGCCGCCCAGGGGGGCGCCCAGCACGTGGGCGTTGTTGACGCCGAGGTGGCCGAGGAGGTCCGCCACGTCGCCGGCGAGGTCCCCCACGCCGAGCCCCCGGTCGCTCCCGCGGCGCGCGTCGAAGGTTATGACCGCGAACCGTCGCGAGAGGTCGGGGACCTGCTTGAACCAGCCCCAGCGGCCGAAGCCCAGGCCGTTGATCAGCACGAGGGAGGGCCCCGAGCCGTGGACCTCGTACTCCAGGGAGGCGTTGGGCGTGTTCGTCACCGGCACGGCGTCGCCTCCCGTCTAGCCCTGCGCCCGCAGGGGCGGGCCACCCGCGGGGTCCGACTTCGTCCCGGCCGGGGCCGCCTCGGCCTCGCTCACGGCCTTGGCCTCGCCGCGCACCAAGAGCGCCGCGACCCTCAGCTCCCCCGCCCGGGCCCCCGTCTTGGATGCCCCGCCGTGGATGCCGAGATCCCTCGCCTCGCCTTCGAGCCGGTCGGCCGTCTCCTCCAGCCGCCTGCCCGCCCTGTGTGCGAACTCTTCGTGCCTCACTCCTATCAACTCCCTCTTCTTCTTCCCTCGATGTCGCCGACGTCGCGTCCGGGCGGCGTCTACTCGGCCGCCCGCTGGGCGAGCAGCCGCTTGGCCTCGCCGACGATCTCATCCTCGGCCTTGCACAGGAAGTCCGCCAGCTCGTCGTCCTGGGCGCGCCTGGCGGCCCGCGCGGCCGGCCCGCAGCCCTCGGCCCCGGCCAGAAGGTCGTACAAAGCCGTCCTTGCGTCGTGCGTCGTGTTGTTCTTCATCGCCTCGATCACCTCGCGATCGGTTCGCTTCCGTAAGGCGAAGGGTAGAGTATATGCCATACGCACATAGCCACGTTAAGTTGCGGCAACAGTATGGCAACGTTTTGGGCGGCCCCGGCGAACCGCCTCGTCCCGGCGTCCGGGGCCTCAGGCGTTCTTCGCGCCGCCGCCGTGCTTGGGGGAGTTCTGGCTCCACCGGCGCACGACGTCCATGTCGGCCCAGCTCGGTCGGCGGAGTCTCCCTCGAGGAGTCCTTCGTCTTCCGAGCACAACGCCCGCACCGCCGAGGCCTTCGCGCGTGCCATAGGCAGGCAGCAGGAGGGCTTCCGGACGCTCAGCCGGGGTTGGGTCGGGGCCTACACGGAGTTCTTCAGCCCCTTCGCCTACGCCCGTCAGGCCACGAGGGCCTTCCAGGACGCCACCCGGCAGGGCCTGGAGGCCACCGAGCAGGTCGCGCGTCAGGGCCTGAGGGTCGCCGAGGAGACCACCAAGCAGGGTCTCAGGGCCACCGAGGAGACCACCAGGCAGGGCCTGAGGGTCGCCGAGGATACCGCCGAGCGGACCGAGGACGTCCTGCGCCAGACGGAGAAGGTCACCCACGAGGCCGAGCTGAGGGCCGCCGTCTTTAGCGCGCTAGGGACCACCGACTACGACGCCTTGAGCGTCGAGGAGGTCTCCAGGAGGATCGACGGCCTGCCCGCCGAGCAGCTTCGGAAGGTGCGCGAGTTCGAGAAGGGCAACAAGAACCGCCAGACCCTCATCGCGCAGATCGACCGCAAGATAAGGGCCAACAACTCCTAAGGCGAACCCTTTAGAACGAGACGTCGAGGGCCGGGGCTAACCCCCCGGCCCTCTTTTTGTGCCGCGATGAGCCGTTCCTCGTGCCAGCGAAGTTCGGAGAACAACCCTTCCACGCACTCAGGTGAATAAGGAGGTCTTTGGCGTTCTTGTTAGCGACGCCGCTCGGCGATGCCTCGCAGGGCCTCCGGGTTCCCCACGTGGATGCGTCGCCGCCTCACCTCCACCATCCCCTCGTCCTGCAGCCGCCCCAGGGCGCGGGTCACCGCCACCCGGTTGGCCCCTACCATCGCGCCCAGCTCCTCGTGGGTGTAGGCGGTCGGCAGCGTTTGGCCTCCTTGGCGTCCCACCACCCCCTCGCCCTTGAGCAGCCGCAGAAGCTGGCTGGCAAGGCGCGAGAACACCTCCTTGCGGGCGATCTCCGCCATGCGCTCGTTGGTCGAGCCCAGCCGCCGGGCCAGGAGGTCCATCATCCTCAGCCCCACCTCGGGCTTGTTGAGGACGAAGCGCTCGAGGTCATCGCGGCCCATGAAGGCAAGCACGGTCGGCCCGACGGCTTGGACGTGCACGGCGTGCCCCTCCACCGCCTCAAGCCTGCGGGCCCAAAGCACCGTGCCGCTGGCGAGCTGGTCGAGGGTCACCTCCGTGCCGGCGGAGTCGCTCAGGTACACCCGCACCCGCCCCTCGAGGATCAGGAACAGCCCGGAGTCGTGCCGCTCGGGGCTGTAGAAGTCCTCTCCGCCCCAGACGGAGAAGGCGGGGCACCGTTGGGCCAGGTCCCTCAGCTCCCCCTCCGAGAGCGGCTCTAGCACGTCCACGAGCGAAAGGAGCTTCACGAGTCGTTCTTCTTGCGCCATCGGCGCCACCACGCCCCTTCTGCCACGCAGCGGCGCGCACATGCGGTTCCGGCCGATGGCATGTAACGATAGCATCATAACGCAGGGCGGCGGGGGTCGCATCGCACCGACGCACCGTTTCTTGCTGGTCCATGCCGCGTGGGCCCGCAGCGTCGGAGGGACGCTCGGCCTCGCACGCCCGTGTATCGCGGGCTACGAAACGGTCGGGGGATCCCTCAAGGCAGCGGACCGGGGCTACGTGAACTTCTGAGAACCCCCTACACGCGAAGTTCCGAGAACAACCTTTCCACGCACTCCGGTGAATAAGCACTAAAGGCCCCTAGCGGGTCAGTCCGTTGCCCGCCGAGGCGGGCCGACGACCTCTATGTCGAACTTCTCCGACAGCGCCTTGCGCACGCCCATGGCCGCCTGCTCGTCGTCCCCCGCCGCCTCCAGGCCCTCGGCCAGCTCCCCGAAGTAGCGCTCGAAGCCGGGCGGGGAGATCGTGATGAGCATCTTGGCCGGGGTCTCGCCCGCGTTCCAGTAGGCGTGCTCGAGCCCCCTGGGCACGAAGACGAAGGCCCCCGCGCCCCCCTCGAAGGTTCGCTCACCTGCCAGGAAGCCGAAGGTGCCCTCCAGGACGTAGAACGCCTCGTCGGTTTGCTTGTGGACGTGCAACGGCGTGCCAGTGACGCCCGCTTGGGACGCCCACTCCACCACCGAGTAGGCGCCACCCGGTTGCCCGTGGATCGACCTCACCCGGTTGCCGGAGAACGAGACGGTCTTGCCCTCGCCCGCGGGGAGCATCACGCTCCCATCATCGGCTGCCACGACTAGCCTCCCTGCTGCCCCAGCGGGGCGTATCCGGACGCCCCACCATGATGCCGCCCCGCCAAGCCCGGCGCATCCGTCGAAGGGACGAAGTTCACAGAACGCCCCTTCCACGCACTCCGGTGAATCTAGGACCGGGGCCGTTGCGCCCCGGCCCGTTTTGCCCATCAAGGGCATTCCTCTTGATCCCGCGCTTTCTCGCGTTCCTCTTGCTTGCGTTCCTGGCGCTCCTACGGCTCCGGGGCGTACCCCGGGCCGACCACGACCTTCAAGGCCTTCGGCATCACCGCGAAGACGGCGGGCTCGGTCCCTATGACCTCTCCGTCGACGGTGAACTCCAGGCTCCCCGGGCTCGCCTCCACCCTGATCTCC
>CADCUW010000012.1 GCA_902805985.1 uncultured Rubrobacteraceae bacterium | reverse complement strand
CGAAGATCATGTCCGTCCCTATCTCCGGCACGTTCGCCCCCTGTCCCCCGGACCCCGCGCCGGAGCCGAAGAACCCGCCCGCCTTTATCGCGATCATCGCCTGCACGTTCTGGTAGCCGGAGGTGTCAGCCACGGCCCACGGGTCGAGAAAGGTGAAGAACCTCTCTCGCCGGTACGGGGCGAGCAGCATGACCGCCGCCAGGGCGACGACGCCCGCGGCGCCCGAGAGCAGGAGGTCCTTTGTCCTGACCTCCGACGCCCACAGCGCCCCCGCAACGCCCGTCAACAGGATGACCGAGGTGCCGAAGTCCGGTTCGACCAGGACGAGCACGAAGAGAATCCCGACGGCGGCCAGCGGTTTTATGGGCAGCCCTGAGCCGGGCTTCAGGCGCGCCAGGGCGCAGCTCAGGTAGACGACGGCCGCGATCTTCGCGATCTCCGACGGCTGCAGGCTCATGAACCCCACGTCGAGCCACCGGCTGGAGCCATTGATCCTCATGCCTATGCCCGGTATCAGGACGAGCACGAGCATCATCAGCACGGCCCCGTAGAGAACGTAGGCGTACTTTCTCCAGAGCGTGTACCGGATGCGGGTGACGACGAGGAACGCCGCGATCCCCATTCCCATATGCTTGAGCCGCGCCACAAGAAACTCCGTTCCCTCCAGACGGTAGGTGGCGGAGTACACCATCACGACCCCGAGCAACGAGAGGCCGAGCGCCACGAAGAACAGGTTCGTTCTGAGCGCCGTCACCGGCGGACGACCCCGCGCTCCTCCACCAGTCCGCGGACGAGGCGCGCGAACTCCTCGCCGCGCTCTGCGTACCCGGCGAACTGGTCGAAGCTCGCGCACCCCGGCGAGAGCAGGACCGCGTCGCCCGGTCGCGCAAGATGCGCGGCCCGTACCACGGCCGCCCTGAGATCCGCCAACCGCTCGACGAGGTCCCCGTGTCCCCTGTCTTCGAGAAACCCGGCGATGCGCGGTCCGGCCTCCCCCTGGCACAGGACGGCGCGGCATCCTCCGAGGTGGGGCAGTATCTCCGCGAAGTCCGTGTGCTTCTCAGACCCACCAAGGATCAGGACTACCTGCCGGTCCAGGCCACCGAGCGCCGCCGCGACGGCCGCCGGGTTGGTCGCCTTCGAGTCGTCCACGTAGGCTACGCCGCCAACCTCGGCCACGACCTCCATCCGGTGGGCCTTGAGCCGGTAGGCGAGCAGACCATCCCGGATCTCAGGGATCGAGACACCCAGCCGCTCCGCCGCGGCCGCGGCGAACAACGCGTTGGAGTAGTTGTGCGTCCCGCCGAACGAGAGCTCGTCGGCGCGCGCCAAATCGTTGCCGGACAGGTAGAGGCGTCCATCGCGGACCGCCGTCTCGCCCTCGCCGACTACCAGCACCTCGCCCGAAAGATCCGGCGCCGCGTCGAGCCCCACAGGGTCGTCCGCCGCAACGAGGGCCAGGTCTTCCGGCCCTTGGCCCTCGAAGACGCGCAGCTTGTCCCGACGGTACTCCTCGAAGGAGGCGTGCCAGTCCATGTGATCCGGGCGCGCGTTCAACAGCGCCGCGACCTCGAAGCCGGGCTCTGCCATGTAATGCAGATGAAACGAGGAGACCTCGAGTACGAGCAACCCGGCCGCGCGCACCTCGTCGAGGCAGCCTGTCAGGGCCCGCCAGGAGTTCCCCGCCACGGCGTGCGGCACGCCGGCGGTCTCCAGGACGCGGCCGAGCATGTCCACCACGGTCGTCTTGCCGTTGGTGCCGGTTACGGCGGCCACCCGCACCCCGTCGCCCAGAAGCTCCAGCCCGAGGGCCACCTCGGAGATCACGGGCACGCCCTCCCGCTCGGCCGCGCGGAGGACCGGGTCGCCAGGCCTGACGCCCGGGCTTACGATGACCCGGTCCACGCCGTCCAGGACCTCCGGACCGGCGGCGAGGCTGATCTCCGCGCCCAGTGCCGCCGCGGTGTCCCGCAGGTCTTTGCCATCGTTTGCGTCGGCGGCGAGCACCGTGACGCCTATGTCCAAGAGCGCCCTCGTCGCGGCGACGCCCGACTCTCCCAGGCCGTATACGAGGGTCTGGGTCTTCACGGGTTCAGCCAACCGAGTTGTAGAGGAACAGGTAGTAGAGGAAGAAGCCGAACGCGGAGCACGCGGCCTGCACGATCCAGAACCGCACCACGACCTTGTTCTCCTCCCACCCCAGAAACTCGAAGTGGTGGTGGATCGGGGCCATCTTGAAGACCCGCTTGCCGGTAAGCTTGAAGACGGCGACCTGGATCATGACGCTCAACGCCTCGACCACGAAGAGCCCCCCGATGACGGGCAGCAGAAGCTCGGTCTTGGTCAGAACCGCCGCGGCGGCAAGCACACCCCCGATGGCGAGCGAGCCCGTATCACCCATGAAGATGTCGGCCGGGTGGGAGTTGTACCAGAGGAACCCGATGATGGCCCCCACCATCGCGCCGCAGACGATGGCGACGTCGTACTGCCGCTCCAGAAAAGCGATGGCCGTGTAGGAGAGCAGCGCCAGGGCCCCGGCCCCCGCCGCCAGCCCGTCGAGGCCGTCGGTCAGGTTGACGGCGTTCGTCGTGCCGGCGATAACGAGGAGCAAGAAGCCGCTGAAGAGCGCGATTCCCACTATCCCCGGGCCCAGCACGAAGCTGAGGTCGAAGTAGGGGACGAGCACGGTCTGGGTAACGCCCACGTAATAGATCGCCAGCACGTCCGCCAGCACGACCGCGAGCGTCAGCAGCGCGAACTTGTAGCGGGCACTCAACCCCTCCGGACGTTTCTTGGAGATCTTCTGCCAGTCGTCATAGAGGCCAATGCCGGCAACCACCGCCACGATCAGGAGCATCGCGTAGGTCGGCGCGGAGTCGAAGCGGGCGACCGCGAGCAAAGCCGCCGCGAGCCCCGTCAGGATCACGACCCCGCCCATCGTCGGGGTGCCGGCCTTGATGAGGTGGGTCTGAGGCCCCTCCTCCCGCACGAACTGCCCGAACTTCCTGGACTGCAAGAACTGTATGAACGTGGACCCGAGGGCGACGGTCACCACGAAGGCCACCGCCGCCGCCAGCACAACGCTAAACAAGAGCTAAACTTTCCTTTAACTGACGGGTCAGGGTATCGAGCCCGACCCCCCTCGAACCCTTGACGATCAGGTAATCCCCGGGCCTGAGGTGCTCGCGAATCCCGACCGCGCTCCCGGCGTCGGGATAATGAACGGTCTTGCCGGAGAAGGCCTCGGCGTACCAGCGGGCCTCGTCCCCGACGCAGGCGAGCAGCCCCACCCCGAGCCCGTCTGCGAGCTCCCCGATCTCGCGGTGGTAGGCCCTGGCTCCCGGCCCCAGCTCGAACATCCCCCCGAGCACGACCACAAGCCTCCGGTCCTGCCGCGCGGCGGTCTGCGCGGCGTACCGGAGCACGGCCGCCATCGAGGGCGGTGAGGCCGCGTTGTAGGAGTCGTCGTAGACGAGGATATCGTCGCGCAGGCGGTAGACGTCGCCGCGCATCCCGGTCCGCTTGAGACGCGCGAGGCCCCTGGCCGCGTCTTCGAGATCCATCCCGAGCGCCACGGCCCCACCTGTCGCGGCGAGCAACGGCTCGACGAGGTGCGTGCCGAACACCGGTGCCCGCACCGGGGCCGTGCCCTCCCCCATGTGGGCGGTGAAACGGAGTCCTTTCTCGTCCTCGTCGAAGTCCGACGCCCACAGGTCGGCCGTTGCGCCCTCGCTGGCGGAGAAGACGATCCGGCGCGCGAGCTCCCTGCCGGGGGCCACCGCCGCCCCGGGGACGCCCGCAGGGTGGACGAAGGAGCCATCCGGCGGGAGGGATGCCGCCAACTCACCCTTCGTGGCGGCGAGTGCTTCGAGGCTCCCGAAGGACTCCAGATGGGCCGGCGCTATGGCCGTAAGGATGCCGTGCCGGGGAGGGGCGATACGGCACAGCTCCGCTATGTTGCCGACGTGGTCCGCGCCCATCTCGAGGACCAGCACCTCGGTATTGGCCGGTGCCGCGAGCAGGGTGAGTGGGAGCCCGATCTCGTTGTTCAGGTTCCCGACGGTGGCCGAGACTCGCGTCCCGCCAGAGCGCAACACCGCCGAGAGAGCGTCCTTGGTCGTGGTCTTACCGATGCTGCCCGTGATGCCGACCACTGTGGGCGATTCCGCCCCGGGAGGCCGCAGCGACCACCGCGCGAGGTCTTGCAGGGCGGCCAGCGGGTCCTCTACGACGAGCGTGGGACCAGCGAGCGGACGCGAGGCGACCGTCGCCCGGGCGCCCCGGCGCAGGGCCTCCTCCGCGTAGTCTGCGCCGTCGGACCTTCCCCGCAGCGCGAAGAAGAGGTCGCCCTCCCGCACGAGCCGCGAGTCCGTGGCCGCCCCACGCACCTCCACCGCATCCCTCGCGCCGTGAAGCTCGGCTCCGATAGCCCGAGCCACATCCCGTAGTGAGGCCGGCCTCAAGGGGTGCCCCTTGCAGAACCGTTGGCCGAGTCATCCGGGGGAACGTTGTAGTACCCGAGGGCGAAGCTCATCACGTCCTCGAAGACAGGCGCCGAGGTCAGCTCGCCCCAGTAGGTGGTCTGCGGCTCGTCGACGCTCACGAGCATGACGAACTCGGGGTCCGTGGCGGGGGCGTACCCGACGAAGGAGGAGACGTACTCCGTGGTGTAAGCGCCGGTCTCGGGGTCCACTTTCTGGGAGGTGCCGGTCTTGCCGGCCACCGTGTAACCGGGAATCTGGGCCAGTTGGCCCGACCCTTCTGCGACGACGCCCTGCAACATCGTGCCTACTATATCCGAGGTCTGCTCGCTTATCATCCTGGGCCCGGGCGCAGCCTCCGCCTCCCGCTCGACGACGTGGGGCGTGACCTGACGTCCGCCGTTGGCGAGGGCGGCGTAACCCGCGACGAGCTGCAGCGGGGTGACCGTGAGGCCCTGACCGATCGGGATGTTGCCTATGGACGAGCCGCTCCAATCCTCAAAGTCCGGTACCAGCCCGGGGTCCTCGCCCCAGAGGTCTACGCCGGTACGCTCCCCGAACCCGAAGCGCCGTATAGCGTCGTGCAGCCTCTGCCCACCAAGCGTCTGGGCGATCTGTATCGTCCCGACGTTGCTGGACTCGCGGATCACATCGGCGGGCTGCATGATCTTCGTCTCGTGGTGCCGGGAGTCGTGGATGGTCCGATCCGCCACCGCTATGCGGTCGGGCACGACGTAGGTGGACTCTGTGGTGACGGCCCCAGCCTCCAGCGCCGCGGCGACGGTGAAGGCCTTGAACGTGGACCCGGGTTCGTAGGGGTCCGTGAGCACGCGGTCCCGCTGCGACTCCGGGGAGGCCTCCCCGAACTCGTTGTTGTCGTAGCCCGGCGAGTTCGCGAGCGCCACGATCGCCCCGTCCTCGACACGCATCATCAGGCCGATGGCACTCTTTGCCTCGTGCTTCTCGACGGTCCGCTGGAGCGCGTCCTCAAGCTCTTGCTGGACGGCGGTATCCACGGTCAGCCGGACGTCCTCCCCGGCTCCCAGCTCCTGGTCCCTGCGGGCCTCGACACCGCCGAACGTGTCGCCGAAAGGCCCCTGATATCCCGTCAACTGGCTCGCCAGGGCGCCCTCGGGGTAGACCCGTGAGGCGTCGGGGGCGGTCGTTATGCCGGCGATGCCGAGGTCTTCGACCTTACCCGCCATTCCGGGCGGCACGTCGGAGGCTACCTCGCTGTAACCTGACGGCTCTCCGGACGCGCCCCGGGCGGAGATCGAGGCCAGTATCTCTTCCTCCTTGAGCCCGACGGCGGGACCCAGGATGTCTTCCAACGAGCGGGCGGCACCCTCGGGGTCTTCGATCAGGTAAGGGGTGGCGACGATCCTGGTGGTCTCCAGGCTCTTGGCGAGCTCGCGGCCGTCCGCGCTGATGATGCTGCCGCGCGCCGCCCCCGTCGTGGCGACTTGCTCGACCCCGAGCTCGGAGGCGTACGCGCCGTCGCCGTCGCTGAAGCCTATCTGGACCGCGCGCCCGCCGAGGAGCAGGGCGATCACGAGGAACACGGCCGCCACAATACGTAAGCGTCCGTAGCCGACGGGCGGGCCCGCCGGGGTTCCAGAACCCCCGGCCCGACCCCGGCGGCCGTTTCCGCGGGTCCGGGCGAGGCGGTGGTCCGAGATGGACACGACCCTGGACCCACCGGTCCGCGCCTTCTTTCTCGATCTCCGGGGCGCGTTTTTCGGGGTGGCGGCCCTGGCGCTGGCGCCCCGGCCGCGCGCCCGATCAGTGCTGCCCCCCTCCTTCCTCTGCTCCCGCATGTGTGGTCCCATCCTCCCGTTCTCCACCCTTGATGACTTCCAGGTCCGCGCTGCCCGCATCCCGCATGCCCAACTTCTCGCGGGCTAGCGGTCGGACCCTGTCCGCCGCCGACAACTTGGCCACATCGACCTCGAGCCGCTCCCCTTGGGCCCTGGCCGCGTCGAGTTCGTTTTGCAGTCCCAGCGTCCGGCTCTCCAGGCCGGCGGAGACCGTATGCAGGTACACGCTCCCGAGCATCAGCAACACGGGAACGACAACCAGGATCGCAAACCGCCGTTTTCGGCCCCGCGTCCTGCGGCGCTCGCTCCCCGACCTCTTGTTGCCCGGAGCGCGTTCCCACGCGGGCCACGCGGGCTCGGTGGGCAGCGTCGAGCGGTACCAGCGCTGGGGCGCGGCCATCAGGCGTCTCCCGAGAGTTCCGCGGTCCGGGCCGCCGAGCGCAGCCTGGCGGAGGCGCTGCGAGGGTTCTCCCTGACCTCGTCCTCCGTCGGCCGGAGCACCGCGCCCCGACGGAAGATCGGGCTCGCCCCGCAGGCGCAGACGGGCAACTCGGGGGGGCAGACGCAACGCCCCTCCCGCTCGGAGATGAAGCGCTTGACCAGCCGGTCCTCCCCTGAGTGGAACGTGATGGCGACGAGACGTCCACCCGGCACGAGCAGATGCTCCGTGGCCTCGAGCGCCCGCCGCACGCTGCCAAGCTCGTCGTTGACCCTGACCCGCACGGCCTGGAAGATCCTCTTCGCCGGGTTGCCGCCCCGCTCCCTCCAGCCGACGGCCGCCCGTACCGCGTCGTGTAGTTCCGTCGTGGTGGAGAGCGGCCTGCGGCGCACGACCTCACGCGCGACCCTGCGGGCCTCCCCCCGCGGCACGTCCCCGTACTGAACCAGCGTGCCGATCAGGTCCGCCACCTCGACCCCGTTCAGGTACTCGGCGGCCGAGATCCCGCTGCCGGGGTCCATCCTCATGTCGAGCGGCCCCTCGGCCACGTACGAGAACCCGCGCCGGGGGTCGTCGATCTGGAAGCTGGAGAGGCCGAGGTCGAAGAGTACGGCGTCCGCCCGCTCCCCCCTCTCGACCATCCCCCACAAAACCTCGTCGAAGGCCCCGGCGACGAAGGTGAAACGTTCGTCCAGGATCAGGTCGCCCGCCCGGCCGGCGGCCTGCGGGTCCCTGTCCACCCCGACGACGGCCCCGCCCGGTCCCATCTCGTCCAACACCCGCCGCGTATGACCGCCGCCGCCGAAGGTGGCGTCCACGACGACCGCGTCGTCCTGAACCTGGAGGGCCGACACCGCTTCTTCCAAAAGGACTGGCCTGTGACCGGTCGCCATCACCCTCCGAGCTCCCTGCCGGCGAACTCCTCGACGATCTCTGAGAACGAGTCGTCGGCGCCCGCGACGTAGCGGTCCCACTCGGCGGTGTCCCATATCTCAAGCCTGTCGTCCACCCCGGTGACGGTGACGTCCTTCTGAAGCCCGGCGTACCCGGCGAGCTTGGTCGGGATCAAGACCCTACCCTGCCGATCCAGCGTCGCCTCGAAGGCCATCGAGAAGAACATGCGCGAGAGCTGGCGTCCCCGCGAGGTGAGGTCCGCGTTGGCCTTGATGTTGGCCTTGAACGTCGCCCACTCCTCGGGCGGGAACGCGAACAAGCAACGGTCCACCCCCTTGGTGACGACGATCCCACCCTCGAAGTACGGGCGGAGGCGAGACGGAAGGGTTAGACGCCCCTTCTCATCCAGCGTGTGCTCGTACTCGCCTAAAAGGGCCAGGATCTAGCCTCCCACTACGCTCCACTTTGACCCACAACTGGCGAAATTCTTGCATATGGGGCAAAGATAAGCAACGTAGGCACCGCTGGAGGGCCGGAACCTAGCCCCAGAGACCCCGAATGGACCTTTTACCCCACCCCCCAAGGGGTATGGACTCCCTATTGAAACGTCCGAATATGGTCCTTAGCGTGATGAGGTACGTCCGATGGTGCAGGTATCGGAGGGGTGACATGTGGGCACGGGAGGGCGGCGGCACTCTACATGTTGGGGCTTTGGAAAACGGTGGTTGGTAGTGAGGGTGATTTCAGTAGGGCCGAGTAAATCGGGGGTCTTGGTGGGCCCACCAGGACTCGAACCTGGGACCGTCCGATTATGAGTCGGATGCTCTAACCAACTGAGCTATGGGCCCGTGACGATGCGCCCCGGAGGACACCGTCCGGCTCCCCCGGCTGGACTCGAACCAGCAACCCTTCGATTAACAGTCGAATGCTCTGCCAATTGAGCTACAGGGGAAAGGTTGCAGCGAACGGGATTATA
>CADCUW010000011.1 GCA_902805985.1 uncultured Rubrobacteraceae bacterium | reverse complement strand
GAGCGTTACGGGTATCGCCCTCTCGATCCTGCTGCTCTGGTTGGGATCGCTCTCCGTCTTCGGCCTCGCCCTCGCCGTCTCCGTCCTGCTGCGCAACGTGGTCTGGTCTGCTATCGCCGTGTTGTCTTTGTTCGTGGTGACGTGGGCGTTCTCAAGCTTTCTCTACGGCTTCTGGATGAACTACTTCCTGGACGACCGCGAGTCGCTTCGTCTCAGCGCCGGGATCGTCCAGAGGGCGATCATCCCCTACTACTGGTCGAGCAAAGACCTGTACCTGGGCGACTCGCTCGCGCTCGCCAACTTCGTGATCTGCCTCTTCGTCGCCGCCCTCACGCTGCTCGCCGCATTGTGGGCGTTCCGGCGCAGGGCGTTCTGAAGGATCTCCGATGCCCGAGGCGGTGTCGAAGGCGGAGACCGGGTCCGCGCCAACGCCGGCGGGCGTGTGAGAGGCCGGATCGAAAAACCGAACCAACGGTAGAGGGGCTCCGGTAAACTCGGGGCGATGGCCCCACCAGAGATCCATCCGAACACGGTCGCGGTACCTTCGGGCCGGGCCGGACGCTTCGCCCCGAGCCCGACGGGGCCGCTGCACGTTGGGAACCTCCGGACGGCCCTGCTTGCGTGGCTCTTCGCCCGCTCCGCCGGCGCGCGCTTCCTGGTGCGCGTTGAGGATCTCGACCGCTCGCGGGTGCGGCCCGGCATCGAAGAGGCCCAACTCGCCGATTTGCGGGCCATAGGTCTCGACTGGGACGGACCCGTCGTGCGCCAGTCGGAGAGGATGGCGCTGTACGAGGAGGCCATCGGCCGGCTCGATGCCGAAGGCCTGCTCTACCCCTGCTACTGCTCCCGAAAGGAGATCCGGGCCGCTGCCTCCGCCCCGCACGGCATCCCCGCCGCCGACCGCTACCCAGGTACCTGCCGCGAACTGACGCAAACCGAACGCACCGAGAGGGAGGCCGCCGGACGATGGCCCGCTTTGCGGGTGCGGGCCGAAGGTAGCTGGGTCTCCTTCAAGGACCGACTTATGGGATGCCAGGAAGGAGATACGGACGATTTCGTCGTCCGCCGCAACGACGGAGCGCCGGCCTACCAGCTCGCCGTGGTCGTGGACGATGCCGATCAGGGCATCGGGGACGTTGTGCGCGGGGCGGATCTGGTAGATTCCACGCCGCGGCAGGTCTTGCTCTGCCGTATGCTCGGCCTGCCAATCCCCCGCTACGCCCACGTGCCGCTCGTGCTCGGCCCCGACGGCCAGCGCCTCGCGAAACGGCACGGGGCCGTCACGCTCGAAGCCCGCTCCGCGCACGGGGAAGGACCGGGCGGCTTGCTGGCGTGGATGGCCCGGTCGTTGGGCCTGGCCGAACCCGGCGAGAAGCCCGGCATCGAGGACTTGCTCGCGCGGTTCGATCCCGACCGGCTCCCGCGGGGGCCGACCGTATGGGACCCCGGCACCTGAAGGCCCTGTGGTAAGTTGTCCCCACGCCAGGGCGCCTCTAGTGACGAGAGGGGAAACACATGGATACGACCGGCAAGTTAGGCAACCTGCAGGCCGAGATAGGAGAGAGGTACGGGGAGAGGATCTCCGCGCTGCGCCGGGATATCCATCGGGAGCCCGAGCTCGGCTTCGACACGGAGAAGACCGCGCAGAAAGTGCTCGACGCGCTGGAGGGGCTGCCGCTGAAGATAGAGACCGGCGTCGCCCAAAACGGCATCGTTGCGACGCTGGTGGGTGAGAATGAGGGGCCGACGGTCGGCCTCCGCGCGGACATGGACGCCCTGCCCATAACCGAGGAGACCGGCCTGCCGTTCGCTTCAAAGGTCGATGGCAGGATGCACGCCTGCGGCCACGACGGACACACGAGCATGCTTGTCGGCGCGGCCCACGCGCTCTGCGGCATGAGGGATAGCCTGAACGGCACCGTCAAGTTCATCTTCCAGCCCGCCGAGGAGGGGGGCGGTGGGGGAGGGGTCATGGTCGATGAGGGCGTGGCCAATG
>CADCUW010000010.1 GCA_902805985.1 uncultured Rubrobacteraceae bacterium | reverse complement strand
CGCTCTGAGTTCGCGGGCCCCACGTTCTCGCCGGACGGCCAGACCTTCTTCGTCAACATACAGAGCCCGGGGATCACCTACGCGGTGTGGGGCCCCTTCAAGGAGCCGAGCGCGGCCAGGCAGCGCCTGATGGCCCACGCCGACGCGCCTAAGGACCTGCGCCCGCGCGTCTCGGGCGAACTCTCGGAGGCCGCCCAACGCTACGGTATGACCGAGCCCGAGGCCGCCGCCTACGACCGCCTCGGGGTGCCGCTCGTCTGACGGGACATCGAAGAGACGGTCTCTAATCGGCCGGACCCCCGAAGGGTCCGGCCTTCTTCGCTACCGGGCCACGCGCTCGCATTTTCGGAACACGCCCCCACGCCGCTTGCGCAACCGGAGGTGTAGGGCAACCTCCCACAGCAGCCCCTCGATGCCCCCCTCCCCCGCTTGGAGCCGGAAGTCCCTGGCCTCCCTCTCATCACCAAGCACGAGCACGGCCGTCTCCTCGCGCCCGAGGTCCCTGCCCACCGTCAGCACGCTGAAGTCCGGCACGAGGTCGAGGACGTCCGGGAAGGACCGGATCGCGTATACCACCGCCCTCTCTACCTCTTCCCTCCGGAAGGCCCGGGGCCGGAAGTTGATCGGCATTTTGCCCCAGTAGACCGTCTCGTAGCCCTTGCGTGCCTCGACCACCCGCGACCCCTTTCTCCGCGCGCCTGGAACGCCCCCCTCTCGGGGACGCCCGCGCCTGGGGGTAGCCGGTCGCACCACTGGCTCGTCCGCCCCCGCTGTGGGTGCCGCGCTCTGTGGGGACGGGTTCAAGGCCTCTACCGTTGTGCGGACCCAGTGTACTCTAGGAGCGGCACTCCAGCGGCGAGCGCCGATGGCGCACAGCCCCAAGACGAACAACATACTTCCCGTATGCTTGGGCGACGTTCGTCGTCGGGAACTTCCGAGAACATCCCACGGACGAAGTTCGGGGAACGCTCCTTGGCGCAGACGCGCGGACAGTGCGCGTGCGGGTTCTACCTTCCGAAGAACGACGCCTGCTGGAACCGCAAGCCGGCCAAGATCTGCTCCACCCGCGCGGCGGACAGCGTCCCGATCCGTTCCCCCAGGCTGGCCTTATCGACCGAAGAGATCTGCGAGACGACCACGACGCTCCTCTTGAGAAGGTTCCCTTCCCCCGCCTCGAGCAAGACGTTCCCCGGCCCGTTCGCCCGGTGCAGGTTCGACGTCAGCGCACACACGACCACGGTCGCGATGCGCGAGCGGTTGAAGACGTCGTCTTGAACCACCACGTGAGGATGGGGATAGCCAGGGACGGGCCCCAGTTGGTCGTCCTGCCTCACCAGAACACGTCGCCGCGGTTGATCCGCGCCGAAGGCCTGCCCGCCGGTTCTCCTGCGTTCGTCTGCGTGCGCATAGGAGCACAAAGATACCTCACCGCCTTCTAGGAACTCGGCCTACCAACTTTCTGGAACCCCCTCAAGGCGAAATTCGTAGAACACGGCTAGGCCCCCGTCCGATAGGCCTCGTCCGGGCGCCCAGACAACCGAGGGCCTTTACTAGGATTCTCCGGAAGTTGGACGGTAGCAAGTCGCAACAGCTTGCAACGCTTCCTCGCCCCGTTTGTGGCGACGTCCGGCATGAGGAGGCTCCGGGGCGCGAAAGACCCGGGCTTGTTCGCTGTTTGGCGGTATCGGGACCGGAAGATTGCTACAGCGAACTTCCGAGAATTGATCTTCCACGCACTCCGGTGAATAAGATGCCGACGCGCAGGGTACCTGAGCGTGCAGCCGCCCGACGGGCGTCCGAAGCGTCCAGGCCGGCGGGCCCACGACCACGAAAGGAACACCTTTGACCGGACCGCGTATCCTGATCGTCGAGGACCACATCTTCTTCTCCGAGGCCCTCCGGATGCTGCTCGGGCGGCGCCTCTCCGAAGAGCACGACGAGCAAGCCGAGTTCCGCCTCGCCGCCACCGTGGCCGACGGGCTCAGGATCGCCGAGGAAGAGGGGC
>CADCUW010000009.1 GCA_902805985.1 uncultured Rubrobacteraceae bacterium | reverse complement strand
GGTCTTGAAGAGGATCGCCAGCCTCAGCGAGGAGTACGGTTTGCGCGTGGCGAACGTCTTCCACGCCGGCGACGGCAACCTGCACCCGCTCGTCCTCTACGACAACGACGTTGAGGGCGAGGCCAAGAAGGCCGAGGAGCTCGCGGGCGACATCGTCTTTACCTGCCTGGAGCACGGCGGCTCCCTCACGGGCGAGCACGGCATCGGGGAGGACAAAAAGAAGTACATGCCAAAGATGTTCACCACGGACGACATGGACGTCATGCAGCTCCTCAGGTGCGCGTTCGACCCGCACCAGATCTGCAACCCCGGCAAGATCTTCCCGACCCCCCGCCTCTGCGGCGAACGCCCCGGCCCCTTCCACATGCACCCGATCCAAAAAGCCGGCCTGGCGGAGAACTTCTAATGCAGACGGAGAGGGCCTACCTGGAGGACCTGCACAACATCGTCGGCGAGGGCAACGTCCGCGAGGCGACCGATGGGGACGCCGTCGGGGGCGTAACGGCCTCCCTGGTCGTCGAGCCCGGCTCGGTCGAGGAGATCAGCGCGGTCATGAAGCTCGCCCACAATGAAGGCCTCGCCGTCAGCCCGCGCGGCGGCGGCACGAAGACGGACCTCGGGGCCCCGCCCCGGTCGGCGGACCTCGTGCTCGACATGGGCCGGATGGACGAGATCATCGAGCACGTCCCGGGCGACCAGGTCGTGCGCGTCCAGGCCGGCGTGAGGCTAGAGACCCTCCAGGAGAAGCTCGCCGAGGCCGACCAGATGCTCGCCCTCGACCCGCCCGAGAGGGGTGCCACCGTTGGCGGCGTGGTCGCCGCCAACGCGTCCGGGCCGCGGCGCTTCCGGTACGGGACCGTGCGCGACCTGATCATCGGCATCACCGTGGTCCTGGCTGACGGGACGGTCGCCAAGGCCGGCGGCAAGGTCGTCAAGAACGTGGCCGGCTACGACCTCGGCAAGCTCTTTACCGGCTCCCTGGGCACGCTCGGCGTGATCGCCGACTGCAACTTCCGCCTCCACCCGCGCCCGGAATCAGCCCGCACCGTGGCCGTCGAGGTAGACACCCCCCAGGCCGCCCAGGACGCGGCCCAGACCATCGTCCACTCCCAGGTCGAGGCGACGGCCATAGAGCTGCACTGGGACGGGGAGACGAAGCTCGTCTCGGTCCTGCTCGAAAGCATCCCCGGCGGAATCGAGGCGAAGGAGGAGAGGGCGCGGTTCCTGCTCGAACCGTTCGGCGAGGTCCGCACCCTCTCGGACGAGGAGGGGGACAACCTCGGCCCGCTCGACCCGCCGGGGACCGGGCCGGAGGACGTGGCCGTCAAGATCTCGGCTCCCCCGGCAGAACTCGCCGCCGCTCTTGAATCGGTTATCGACGCCGCCGAACGCCGGGGCGTAACCGCCCGCTTCACGGGCCACGCGGGGACCGGCGTCACCTTCGCCGGGCTCTCGGGCGGAGAGGGAGCGCTGGTCGAGGTCGTCCAGGAGGTGCGGAACATCCGGACGCGCCGCGGCGGAAGCGTCGTGGTCCGCTCCGCGCCGCAATCTTTCAAAGAGAAGCTGGACGTCTGGGGACCGGCCGGCGACTACGGCGGCCTGCTCCGGCGGGTAAAAGAGAAGTTCGACCCGGGGTACGCGATGAACCCCGGCAGGTTCGTGGGAGGCCTATAGATGACCGAACGCAACGGCGGGGACGACCGCTACACCGCGACCGACGCCACCGAGCGCCGCAGCCCCGAAGGCACAGCCGCCAACCAGGCGATGGCCGGCGCGATCGGCGCGGGCAGCCCCGAGGACGTCGGGCAGGGCATCGGCGACGCAAGCGAGCTCGCCGCCGAGGCGACCGTCGGCGCCGGGCGGCGCGAGACCGGAAAGGTGAGCTTCCCGGCCTTCGACGCCCACCACCCGCCGGACAAGGACCTCATAGACGACTGCGTCCACTGCGGCTTCTGCCTGCCCACCTGCCCGACCTACGTCCTCTTCGGGGAGGAGATGGACTCCCCGCG
>CADCUW010000008.1 GCA_902805985.1 uncultured Rubrobacteraceae bacterium | reverse complement strand
TGAACTAAGGACCTCCCGCTCGCTTCCCGGCAACCGCGTCAACTCATCGTTCGGGCTCAGGCAAGGGTCGAGGACAGCCGCCCGAAACAGTACCGAAAGGTACGTACGCGGAGCGGTACCATTTTGAGCAGCCTGTTGAAATTCGCGTGCCTCCTCGGGCCAGGAGTGGATGTTGGGAGCGGTTGATCGGTAGCATTGTTCTCCAGGTCCGTTCCGGCAGGAGGCACCGCCATGATGGGTACGAAGGAGCGCGATTTTCACTCACTCCCCGACGACATCTCCCTCGAAGAGCTCGTTCCGAAGGACAATTTTTACCGCCGGCTGGAAGAGCGGCTCGACCTCTCCTTCGTCAGGGAACTGGTCGAGGACCTCTACGCTCCCACTGGCCGTCCCAGCGTTGATCCCGTGGTCTTTTTCAAGCTCGAGCTGATCCTTTTCTTCGAGGATTTGCGCTCCGAGAGGCAACTGATGGAGGTTGTGGCCGACCGGCTCTCCTTGAGGTGGTACCTCGGATACGACCTGCACGAGCCTCTGCCCGACCACTCCAGCCTCACCCGCATCCGCGAACGCTACGGTCTAGAAATCTTCAGGGGCTTCTTCGACCGGATCGTGGGGATGTGCGTCGAGGCGGGCCTCGTGTGGGGCGAGGAGCTGTTCGTGGATTCCACCACGGTCAGGGCCAACGCCGCCAAAGCGGCCCTGATCCCCAAACTCGCCGTGCTGGATCACCTCGACGAGTTGTTCGAGGAAGAGCCCGACGACGCTACCGAGCCTACCAGCGGGCCGGTAGGGGTAGCCGACGCGGCTCTGCCGGGGGCGGATGATGAGAGCCTCGCCCAAGCCAACGCCGCTCGGGAGGACTTCATCTCCAACGCCGGCCGCTACGGAACCAAATCCCGCACTCCCAACCCGAACAAAATTAGCGACCAGGTCGTCAACCGGACGGACCCCGACGCCTGCCTCACAGGACACGTGGGCTCCTCGGCCCGGATGGGCTACAAGGTCCACTACGTCGTGGATGGTGGGAAAGCCAGGGTGATCCTCACCGCCCTGGTCACCAAAGCCGCCCTCAAGGACAACCAGCCGATGCTCGACCTCATCTGGCACACCGTCTTCCGTTGGAAGCTGCGTCCCCACCACGTAACCGGGGACTCCGTCTACGGAACCGTCCCCAACGTGAAAGCCATCGAGCAGGCCGGGATAAGAGCCTACATGCCCGTGATCGACTACACCTGGGGCAAGAGGGCCCTGTTTCGCAAAGACGATTTCGCCTACGACCCGGAGCGAGATGTTTACTGGTGTCCGGCCGGAGAGATCTTGCGTAACACCGGCGGGCGTTCCAAGCTCAGACTCACCCGCTACGTCGCCGATCCGGAAGTCTGCAACTCCTGCTCCTTGAAGAGCAAATGCACCAACGGGAAGAGCGGACGCGCGGTCAACCGCAACTTCGACGAGGAGTATTTCGAGAAGGTCAAGGGCTACTACGCGCTGGAAGCGTACAAGAAGGCGATGAGAAAGCGGAAAGTGTGGATCGAGCCGCTTTTCGGCGAGGGCAAACAGTGGCACGACATGGAGAGAATGAGACTCAGGATGCTCGAAAGGGTGAACTGCGAGGCCCTCATCACCGCCAGCGGGCAGAACATAAAGAGGCTTCTTACCTTCGGCCCAAGAGGACCTCGGAGACCGGCGCAGGTGGTGGCTCTGCGGCCTCCGGAGCGACCACCGCTCCGCCTCGATCATCGCGGGTCGGTTGCACACTTCCGTTCGCCCGGACGCTACCCACCGCGTTTCTCAACACGCTGTGAGAGAATCGTACTGCGAGAATGTGAGCGGCGGTTGCCCTCCCGGTCGGCCTGACCCGAAAATCGTAGGGCCTTCGGTGCCTTCCTAGCAAACCGTCGGCCGGCCAGGGAGGGTCGCCGCCGCGCTCCGGGCGGGTGGCAGTGACTTAATAGGAGCTTGCCGAAGAGGTCCCGTCGCAGTACCGTCCGCCGCTTCGCTCCGGCCAGCGCAAGGTTAG
>CADCUW010000007.1 GCA_902805985.1 uncultured Rubrobacteraceae bacterium | reverse complement strand
GGGATGACCGGGTACTGGCAGATCAGCGGCCGGAGCAACCTCTCCTTCGAGGACATGGTCCGCCTGGACCTCTACTACATGGAGAACTGGTCGCTCTCTTTCGACCTCAAGATCATCCTCAAGACCTTGGGCGCCGTCCTGCGCCGCGAGGGGGCTTACTAGGGAGGAACACGCGGTGCCCCGTCGGGCTCCTGGCGGCCCGGGGCCTCGTCGCACAGAGAGACGGGGCGGGCCAGAGACCCGCCCCGCTGGTGAAAACCGGGTTCGGCGCCTAGTCGAAGAAGCTGTCCCCGAAGATGTCGCCGCCGAAGAACGAGCTCTCGGCGGTGACGCCGCCGACCGTAACGGAGTCATTGCCGAAGAACGAGCTCTCAGCGGTGACGCCACCCACGGTCACCGAGTCCGCCATGGCGGGGGCCGCAGCCATCAGCGTCATCGCCAGCACCGCTACCGTCAACTTTAGTTTCCTCAACTCTATCTCCCTGGTCGTCTCTGTCCGCGCTTGCCTGGTAGACCTCTTGGGAACGATCTTTCCGATGCCTACCTCCAAGCCTTGTAGACTCTTCCCGCCGATAAAGTATAAGGCTGTTCATAGTAACAGGCAATACATAGTTTGGCCGGAGTTCGTCCGCCGGCTAGTTTGCTCTAGAATACCCTGCGGCGCCCTAGTCGTGAAACCGGGGCGCGGACTTTCATCTCGGAGGTAGAAGATTGAACGTAGCACTGGTGATCCTGGACAGCCTGCGCAAAGACCACCTCGGCGTCTACGGCAACGACCGCGTGAAGACACCCAACCTCGATGCCTTCGCGGGCGAGAGCTTCCGCTTCACCCGGGCCTACCCTGAGTCCCTGCCGACCATCTGTGCCCGGCGGGCCATCCATACGGGCCTCAGGACCTTCCCGTTCAAAAACAGGGTGGCGTTGCCGGGGGAGACCTTCCAGCCGGCCGGCTGGCAGCCGATCCCCGAGGACCAGGTGACGCTCTCGGAGACGCTGGCCGCCCAGGAATACAGCACGGTCCTCTACTCGGATACCCAGCCCATGTTCCACCCCTCCATGAACTTCCAGCGCGGCTTCCGGGTGTTCGACTGGATCCGGGGCCAGGAACGCGACCGCTACCGCCCGAAGTCTATGGCTCCGAAAGAGGTGGTGGATCAGAACACCGTCCCCGGTAACGACGAGGCCATGATCAGCAAGGTCCAGCAGTACGTCGCCAACACCCGCGACCGCGCCTCTGAGGAGGACTACTTCGCCCCGCGCCTCTTCACCAGGGGGATGGAGTTCATCGAGCGCTCCGAGGAGGGGCAGCCGTTCCTGCTCGTGCTCGACTCCTTCGACCCGCACGAGCCCTGGGACCCGCCGGAGGAGTACGTGAGCATGTACTCGAGAGGCTACGAAGGGCCTGACCCCATCGTCCCCAACTACGGCGGCTCGGAGTGGATAGAGCCAGCCGAGCTGGAGCGGATGCGGGCGCTCTACGCGGGCGAGGTGACGATGGTGGACCGCTGGTTCGGGCGTTTCATGGAGAAGATGGGGGAGGCCGGACGTCTGGACGACACCGTCGTCATCGTCCTCTCGGACCACGGGGTCGCGCTCGGGGAGCACGGTTACACGGGCAAGCCCTTCAACGCACTCTGGCCGGAGCTCACGGACATACCGTTCATGATCCGGCACCCCGAGGGCCTCGGCGCCGGGGGGACCAGCGACTACTTCGCCTCCACCCACGACGTAGCACCCACGATCCTCGGCCTGCTGGGCGTGCTTCCCCAGGAGCGGATGGACGGCCAGTACCTCTCCGTCCTGATGGAGGGCGGGGAGCTTCCGCCGAGGGACCACTTCACCATCGGCTACGCCGACCACGTCTGGGCCCGCGACGACCGCTACCTCATGTTCTCCCGCAACGACCGCTCCGAGCCCCACCTCTACGATCTCCAGAACGACCCCGAAACGAAGAGGGACCTGGCCGGGCAGGACCCGGACCGCGTCCGGCGCATGTTCGACGACTACGTGCTCGCCGACGC
>CADCUW010000006.1 GCA_902805985.1 uncultured Rubrobacteraceae bacterium | reverse complement strand
ACCCCGACCCCGAGATACGCCCCGAGGTCGCGATGGGGCACGCCAGGATCATCGCCACCGGCCGCAGCGACTACCCGAACCAGATCAACAACGTCCTCTGCTTCCCCGGCATCTTCCGCGGCGCCCTGGACGTCCGCGCCCGCGAGATCGACGAGGGCATGAAGCTCGCCGCCGCCAACGCCATGGCCGACGTCATCCCCGAGGAAGACCTCTCTGAAGACTACATAATCCCCTCCGTCTTCGACGAGCGCGTCGCCCCCGCCGTGGCCGAGGCCGTCTCCGAGAAGGCGAAGGAGACCGGTATGGCCCGCCGCATCCAGGAAAAGACAGAGACAGGTCTCTCCGCGACGACGTTCTAGCCGCCGTCGCGGAGAGGCCGACGGCAGGCTCGAGGGCGCCTGCTTCAGAGGCTTTGAGGTTCGAGGGGCAGGGAGGCGAAACCCTGTACCCAGAGCCTCAAAGCCTCGAACCTTACTTGGACTTCTCCCCGGCCCGGCTTAGAATCTCGGTATGGCCGATTTTCGCCAGATCTTCGTGTGCGCAACCCCGGGAGAGGGCCGCTGCGGCGAGAAGGGTGGGGAAGAGCTCCTCGAGGTTTTCAGGGACGAGGTCGAGCGGCGTGGGATCTCGTCTTCCGTGGTCCTGCGGAACGCCTGCACCCGCCGTCACGAGGAGGGGCCCGTGGTCTTCGTCTTTCCCGACGACGTCTGGTACACCCGCGTGGCCCGCGAAGACGTGGCCGGGATCGTCGAGCGTCACCTCGTCTCTACGAAGGTGGGCTCCTAGGCGCGGACGAACCCGCGGCGGAGAGGTCTGAAGCCTCCCGGTCTAGCTCTCTTCGTCCATCCCTCGCTTCTCGCTCTGGAACCCGAGCCGCCCGAGCGCGCGCTCCATGGCCCAGTCGGCCCCGGTCATGAGCCTGTCGCGCCGGCTCTTCATGTAGTAGAGAAAGACGCTGCGGTAGAGTGCCTGGGCCGCGGGGCCGCGCAGCTTGAGGCCGACGGCGTCGGCCACGGCGCTCTCGGGTCCGAGGCTCACGACGTAGCCCCGGTCGAAGAAGCGAAAGGGCGGCCGTCCCCTGCGGCTCCCGGCGCCCCGCATCCTGCGCTTGAGGTCCCGGGCGGCCCACGGGCCCTGCTGCACGGCGACGGAGGCGGTGGGGGTCAGGGGACCGAGCTTCGGGTCGGTGTACAGGCTGGCATCCCCGAGAACGTAGACCTCGGGGTGATCCGGCAGAGTCAGGTGCTCGTCGATGGCGACCCGCCCGGAACCGTCGTGCTCTCCGGGCAACTCCCGGACGAGCGGCGAGGCCTCGACCCCGGCGGCCCAGACGCGCGTGGCCGCCGGCAGGAACTCATCCCCGAACCGGAGGCCCGATCCGTCGGCGTCCACAACCGGCGTGTTCAGGCGTACCTCAACGCCGAGGCCGGCGAGGGTCTGGCGGGCGACCTTGTCGAAGTACGGATCGAGCCAGCCCATCAGGCGGTCCGACGCCTCGAACAGCACGACCCTGGGCTCCTCCAGGGGACGCCTGTGCGAGCGCTTCTTGAGGTAATCGAAGAGGGAGGCGACCTCGCCGGCGAGCTCAACTCCGGTAGCACCCCCGCCGACGATGGCCACGGTCAGCAGGCCCGGGGGCGTCGCCCGGGGGCTCGTCGCCAGGTTCCAGGCGCGGGTGAGGGAATCGCGCACGGCGAGGGCCTCCTCGATGCTCCAGAAGGTCTGCACGTGTTCGCCCAAAGGGGTGGGCGGGCGGGCCGCGACGCTCCCCGGGTTCAGGACGAGGTACTCGTAGCCGACGGCGCCCTCGGAGGTGTGGAGGACCCTCTCTTCGAGGTCCACGCCTGTGACGCCGGCTTGCAGGAAGGCGCAGGCGTTCCGGCAGAGGGGGGTTATGGGGGAGCGGACGCTCTCCGGGTGGACGCGGCCGACCGCCACCTCGTGGGCGAGCGGGACGAACGTCCAGTCCTCACGCCGGTCGATGAGCAGGGTCTCGCCGGGCTTACGGAGCGGTGGCGGCA
>CADCUW010000005.1 GCA_902805985.1 uncultured Rubrobacteraceae bacterium | reverse complement strand
CGCGGGAGCCGATGTAGCCGTCCCAGGCGTCCATGGCGAAGCGCTGGCCGGTCCCGATCTGGAGGTCGCGCTGGGCGAAGAAGACCTGCTGGGCGAGCACGTTCCAGGTCGCCCCGGAGGCTGCGAGGCCGTCGAGCAGCCACCCCTCCTGCGCCTCGCCCGTGAGGGTGCGGGCCGGGTCTAGGCTCCTCGGGTTTGGCGGGACGGTCCCGCCGGCCTGGTCGTCACGGTACTGGCGGGTGTCGAGCACGTTGAACTCGGCGAGGTTCCCATACGTCAGGCGCCGGTAGAGCAGCATGTCGGGGCCCGTCGGGACCGATGCCCTTCTCAGCGGCATGTGCTCGTAGTAGGCCTGGTAGGCCGCGGCGCGGCGCCGGACGAAGGCGGCGACGGACTGGTTTCCCTCGGGGATCTCATCGGCGTAGTTATTCTCGACCTCGTGGTCGTCCCAGGTCACGACGAAGGGGAAAGCCGCGTGGGCGGCCTGCAGGTCCTCGTCCGTGCGGTACTGGGCGTGCCGCCTGCGGTAGTCGGGGAGGGACCAGATCTCGGGTCCCACGTGAGTCCTGACGTTGCCCCCGTTGGCGACGTACTGGTTGGGCCCATACTCGTAGATATAGTCCCCGAGATGCACGACGAGGTCGAGCTCTTCCTGCTCGGCCATCCTGCGGTACGCCGTGTAGTAGCCGTGCTCGTACATCTGGCACGAGACGAACGCGAAGCTCATCTCCGCGAGGCTCGCACCCAACGCCGGCGCCGTCTTGGTCCTGCCCACCGGCGAGAGCTCGGGGCCAGCCCTGAAGCGGTAGAAGTACTCGGCCGAAGGGTTCAGCCCATCGACCTCGACGTGGACGGAATGGGCGAGTTCGGGGTAGGCGAACTCCATACCCTCGGCGACCACGTTGGCGAAGCCCTCGTCGGTGGCGACCTGCCACTGGACGGGGACCTTCTTCTCCGGCATCCCGCCGCCGTTCAGCGGATCCGGCGCCAGACGCGTCCAGAGTACGACGCCGTCGGGCAGCGGATCTCCCGAAGCAACCCCGAGCTTGAACGGGTAGTCCGAGAAGCGCGGCTGCGCCCAGACCTTCTCCGTGAACGGCCCGTAGCCGAAGATCAGGGCCGCCGCGCTCGCCCCGGTAAGCTTCACGAAAGTCCGGCGGTCGATCTCGCCCATGCGCGAGACCGCCTCCGCGCGTCGCTGCTCCCAGTTGCCCCGCATCGTCATGATATCCCTTCCTCGACTTGCTCTCACGTCGCGGCAAGCATAGCAACAGACTTTTCTATATAGGTTTCAGACCGGTAAGTTTTGCTTTAAACGTGGGTTAAACGAGAAGCTACTTCCCCCGCCGCAGCACGGGCAGGACCTCCCCGATCACGAGCGCAGAGAGGATCAGGGCGGCGCCAAAAACCTGCACCGCAACGAGCCTGTCGCCGGCGAGCCAGTAGCCGAAGAGCGCGGCGAAGACGGGTTCCATCGTCAGGATGATGGCGGTCCGCGCCGCCGGGATCCTCTGCTGAACCGTCGTCTGGACCAGGAAAGCCCCGGCCGAGGCGAGGAGACCCGTGACGAGCAGCGCCACCCACACCTCCGGCGGCGGAAAGGTTACAGGGGCGAAGAAGGGCCAGGCCACGGCGAAAAGCAAAGCCATCGCCAGGATCTGGGCGAGCGTCAGCCCGCCGGCGTCGTGGTCTGCCGCGTACCGGGAGAGGAGTGCTATGTGCAGGCCCAGCGCCGCCGCGCAGAACAGCGTGAGAAGATCCCCCCAATTGGCGCCCTCGGGCCCTCCTCCCGCTAGAAGGACCATGCCGCCCAGGCTCAGGACGACCGCCACAGTAACCTGCCGCGTGGTGTTGGCGCCGAAGAGCAGCCTGTCGGCCAGGGGGGCGAAGACGACGAAGAGGCCTGTGATGAGGCCCGAGTTCGTTGGGGTGGTGAAGAGCAGCCCCGTCGTCTGGAAAAGGTAGCCCGCCGCCAGCACCACCCCGATGCCGCCGCCCACGAGCAGCGACCGGCGGGTGAGCCTGCGGGCGTAGACCGGGGCGAGCGCGGCCCCGGCCAGCGCGAACCGGACGGCCAGGAAAGGAAGCACGCCGTAGAGCGAGATCGCGTCCTGCACGACCACGAACGTCCAGCCCCAGACTGCTGTCACGGCCACGAGCAAGAGCGTGTAGAGGAGGTTTTTGCCCAATAGAATGCGGGTTATCGGCTTCCACGATCCGAGGAGAATACCATATGACAAGCCCAGTATAAGCGATCAATTTTCGAGATAGGCGGTCAGAAACACCGCTCTTTTGCTCCCTTCGACAAGGCCGAGGAGATGGCAATCTTCGGCGCACAATGTTTAAAAACGATGGCTTATTTCGCCTCTCTGAGGGTCGCTGACGGACTTACTCCTCTCCAAGACTCTTTGAAACAACTGTGAGGTCCAGGGGCCGATCCTCCTCACCACCGCTCACATTCGGATATCCCAGCTACTAGGCCCTCCAATATTATGGACGGAGATTTCACGAGGACGAGGCCCAAATTTGCCTTCTAAGCGTCTGGGTTTTCTGGGGTGACCTGGAGGTCAAGAAACGAATTTGAGAGCCTCAGTGAGGCTCCTGAGGACCTCTTAGGAGCCTCTGATAGTGCGTTTCGACGCTTCCGTTTCGGGATAGGTTCCAACTTGCCTTTCGGCGAAACTCGATCAGCGAGAGCGCTTTGTTGCATCCCTCGAATCGTCACATAGGCGCGGGGTACTTAGCGGTCAGTCTCTTGATGGTGGTCGCGTTCCTGATGGTCGCTGGAACCCCTAGGGTCTTCTCTAGAAGCGCCCCGGAGAATGCGGACTCGCTGATCTTCTTGCGGCACAGCCAGTAGACTTCGCGCTTGTTGACTCGGAAATCGTCAACCTCCGTACGGAGGTCCTTGAGCTTCTGCTCGGCCTCGACGCTCGGTGCGGCGTGGAGGAAGGCGATATAGAGCGCGTTGCCTTCCACGTCGAGGTGCGAGGGGTCGAAAGGTCTGTATCGGGCAACATCCGCAAGCTCGGATACCGTTCTAACGAACGTTGCCACTTCGTATCCTAACGATGCCTGAAGGTGGCGCTCAACCTTCCGCTCGAGCGGTTGAGAGTCTTCGTCGGAATCAAAGATGACGTTGCCGCTGGCGATGAACGTCTCGACGTTGACGAACCCGAGCGCCTCGAACAGCTTGCGCAGATGATCCATCTTCACTCTGCGACCGCCAACGTTGATCGCCCGCAGAAAGGCTACATACCGTGGCATGTGAGGGTCCTCCCTTCGCTTCCTACCCAGATCACCGTTCTAGATGTCTGTCGGTCGTTACTCCTCGGGTGCGTATTCCTTGCCTCCCCGATTATCGGCGCACGATACAGAGAACCAACAACCTTTTGCGACCGGAAGGTTTTCGTCGGAGGATTGCTAGGGCTGCCTAAGGGGCACGTGGGATGGTGTCTTTCATGGCTCCCTATGGCCAACCATGAGATGCGGGTTTCTTTTTGGGGTCGGGGTTGGATAGAGTTATCCGAGAGCAAGCGAAGACCAGCGATGAGGTCGAAAACGATGGCCGAGGTATCGAGAAGTACAGGGAAGACCATCTTGATGAGTGCGCCCACCTACTCGTTGCAGCCTTCAACACCGAGCCGTGGAACGCCAAGTACACCCCTGATAGAGCCAAGAGGGAGTTGGCCTGGACTCTAGGGGTGCCGGGGTTCGTAGGGTTGGTCTCTGTTGCAGGTAAGGTCCTGGCACTCGCCGTTGGTTATGTCGTGCCCGATGACGAGAGGGATATTTACTACTTGAGTACCTTGTGCGTGAGTCCGGCAGCCCTGCGAACTCGTAGCCGTACCTCTGGGTGAACGACCCTAGCCTCTCCAGGACATCCGGATCGGTGGGCGGCGGCCCCGCCAGCGGCACGCGGCCCTCGGCTGCCTCCTCGAAGAAGCGATCCATCCCGCCCGGCGAGAAGACCAGCAGCACCCTGGTCGGCTCCGTCCCAGTGTTCGAGGGCCGGTGAGCCACGCCCCTGGGCACCACCACGAAGGAGCCCGCCGGGGCCACGATCCTGCGCGGGCCCACCCTCACGGTCAGCTCCCCTTCCAGGTCGTAGAAGGCCTCCTCGTGGTCTCGGTGGAGGTGCGGCCGGGGACCCGGGGCGCTGGGGGGTATCGTGTTGTCGTGGACGGAGTAGGCGCCCGCGGTGTATTCGTCGCGGACCTTGACGACCATCGCCCCGCCGATGGGGTTCGTGAGGTCCTTTCCGTCGTCCGGGCCGACGAAGATGCCCCCGTTCTCGGTCCTCACGACGCCCACGCTCCTCGCTCGCTCGCACGCAACGGGGGCATCTTAGGGCGGGAGGGGGATCGGCGCATCACCCAAACGCGCTAGTTCCGTGCCCATCCACCCGCCTGCCTAGAAGGGCGCGTTCCGAGAACCCCCTCAGGAAACTGTCTGAAAAGCCTCACGAGTGGGCCAGACGCTTGACCATCAGGCGGCTCATCGCCGCATAGATGAACGCTTCGCTTGTCTCGGTGAGCCTCTCGTAGTCTTTGCTCATCCTGCGGTTTTGCCCCAGCCATGAGAACGTGCGCTCCACCACCCACCTCTTCGGCAAGAAGGCCCTGGGGCCTTTCTCCGCCAACAGCTTCTCCCGGTCGATGGCGATCATCGTCTCGTACATCCGGCGCCCGTAGAGGTGGGTGCCGATGGGCCGCTGGAGGGCGTTGATGAAGGCGTGCACCTCCTCGTCGGGAACGGCCCACCCGAAGTCGCCGTCGCCGTCGGCCACGTAGCCGTCGAGCGAAGCTATCGCCGAGTAGACCAACTTCGCCACGGTGGACCCCCCTCTGCGCGCACCCCATCGCGCTTCGCCACCAGCCCACCAAGGATAGGGCACCGCTCCCGCAATCCAACCGGTCGTCCTGAGCGAATTTCTTAGAACCCCCCTCAGCACGAAGTTCGGAGAATCATGCTTCCACGCACTCGGGTGAATAAACACTGAGAGCGGTGGTGAACGGTGCTTAACAGAACGCTTACCGTCCCTTAACTGCGCGTACGCTCACAATAAGTCGAAGGTGGGTACCTTGAGGGCGTACGCCACAGAAAGGACGCCTCGTGACACATGCCCAGCAGATGCTCCAGACTACCCGAACGGCCGCGTCCCAGTCCTGGAGTTGGAGGACGGTCGCCTCCTCCTCGAGTCTAACGCGATCCTGTTCTACCTGGCCGAGGGCACGCATTTCCTTCCCGACGACCGCTTCGAACGGGCGCAGGTCTTGCGTTGGGCCTTCTTCGAGCAATACTCCCACGAGCTCAACATTGCCTCGCCCAGGTATTGGGGCACCCACAATTTGCCGATGACCGAGGAACGCCGCGTGACGCTCGAGCCCAAGAGGAGGCTCGGATACGCCGCCCTCGGGGTCATGGAGGGTCAACTCCGTCAGAACGACTTTTTCGTGGGCGGGCGCTACACGATAGCCGACATCGCCCTCTACGCCTACACGCACGTAGCCTACGAGGGGGGCTTCGACCTCGGCCAGTTCCCGGCGGTGCGCGCCTGGCTGCAGCGGGTCGCCGCCCAACCCGGCCACATCCCCATCAAGCAGGGCTAAACCGGCCAAGGAAGTAGGCTCGGGGTTAGTACACTTACGTACACCCGTCACACTTGCACCTTTTAAGAGGCCGTGCCAATAGGTAGCTTGCCGACACGTACAGGGGCGTGAGTTGTCCAAGCGAAGGTAGCGGCACGCTTATGCCCGTCCGCTATATACTTGCCAATTCAAACTGCTCGGTGCCCTCCTCGGTCAGAAGGGCACGGAACCTGAGCCCGAGTGTTCTGTGAAAACTGAAGGTTTTTATCGAAGAACATCCACTGCAGGACGCGGGCTCGCTCCAGCCGCCCCTCCGGCAAGAACGGAGTCCCGTCCGCAAGGTAGAACAGGATGGCGTCGGACTCGGCCAGGAACTCACCCCCGTCAGTCTTGAGAACCGGGATGCGTCCGTTGGGGTTGATCGCCTCTAGAAACTCGGGGGTTCGCGTCTCGCCGCGGTCTATGTCGTACTCGATCCTCTCGAAAGGGATACCGAGCTGCGCCAGCAGCAGCCTGATCTTGTATCCGTTACCCGAAGAGAGGTTGTCGTGCAGGATCACGCCGTCTCACTTCGAGGCCAGCGCGCCAGCTCGCCGCCGCAGTTGGGGCATGTGAGGTCCATCCCCACCGCGCAGCCCTCGAAGAAGGTGCACTCGTGGCTGCAGATAAACGCCGTCCTGTCCTCCGCGACACCGCCCCCGCACCGTTCGCAACGGCCCCTCATCTCCAGGCTCATGATCCCTCCCCCGTCTCTTCTCCACCTTCAGGGCCGTAGAAGACGACCCACACGACGAGGTCGTCCGTGAAATCCTCGAAGCGGTGCTCGACGCCGGCAGGCACGAACAGCGCGTCGCCGGGCCCGAACGGGTAACGGTCCGGGCCGTTGACGAACTCGCCGCTTCCCGAGAACACGAAGTACAGCTCGTCCCTGGTGTGCGGTCCTTGCGGGTCGTGCCCGCGCGGGGCGTAGACCTCGACCTCCATCGTGCCGTGGCCCAGCACTTTCGCGAACCGCTCGCCACCAGGACCCGGCAGGCACCCCATCGCCTCCGATACCGTCACCCGGCGTCCGCCCGTCGCGCGGGGCTGCCCGGTCATCGCGCCTCCAGAACGTCGCTGCCGCCGGCCAGCCGCCGCTCCAGGTTGGCCCGCACCTCCGGCCACTCGTCGTCGATGATGCTGTAGTAGGCCGAGTCGCGGCGTTGCCCGCCGCGCACGAGCATGTGCTTGCGGAAGATACCCTCGAACCGTGCCGGGAGTGCGGCCATGGCGCTCCTTGAACGCTCGTTGCGGGCGTCGGTCTTGAACTCGACGCGGACGCAGCCAAGGCGGTCGAAGGCGTGTTCGAGCATAAGGAGCTTGGCCTCGACGTTGGCGCCGGTCCTCCAGCGCGAGGGTGTGAGCCAGGTCCACCCGATCTCCACCCCCCGGTGCTCGGGACGGAGCGCGAGAAAACGGGTGCTACCGACGGCCTCCCCGGTCTTCGCGTCCACGGTGGCGAACGCGGCCTCGGTCCCGGCCTCCGAACGCGCCAGCGCGTCATCCATCCACGACCGGAACGTTTCCCTGGTCGCGGCGGGATATGGCATCCAGGCCCAGATCCTCTCGTCCCGCGCGGCCTCGAAGAGCCCCTCCTCGTGCCGCCGCTCCAGCGGCTCCAGCCGCACGATCCCACCCTCCAGCACGCTCGCCAGGTCTTCCCACACGCCCATCACCCCTTTCCCAGACTGAACAAGCCCCACAACGCCCCCGGCCGCCAGGATAGCGGCTCGCCCCGGACCATCCTGGGCAGCCGGCCTACCTCCCCGAACCCTGTATCCTCCAGGTGTTTCCTCCTCTTGTTCTCGGAGGCCAGCCAGAACCGCACGGTCGCGTCCGGGCAGGCCAGGGAACGCGCGAGACACGCCAGCGCCAGCCCGTCGCCAGGATCCTCCGCCAGAATGGGCCCGCCACCCCACGGCACGGGCAGATGGTAGCCACGGATCCCTCCACCGTCACCGACGGCCCATCCCGTACCTCCGAGGGCCCGCAGAAGGTGCGAGCGGTCCTCCCCGGTCATGCGGAGGTCGAGGCCGCAGACTTGGGCGAGGTCTGCGGGACGCATCCTGCGAATCCCAGGGGGTCGCGGTTCCGGGTTGAGCCCTGGCCCGGAGAGGCCATGATAGAAGGTCTCCGTCTCGAAGCCCATCTTCTCGTAGAGGGGACGGCCCATCCCGGTGTCGGTCAGGACGAGCGTGCGGCAGCCGAGGTCCGTCAGGCGCTCCGCAACCAGTTCCGTCAGGGAGCGTCCGATCCCATGCCCCCGGTAACGCGGCCTCACGCGGACGAGGCCGATCCAACCGACAGTCCCGTTGCGCGTCCCGAACCCGACGCCAGCGACCTCGCCGCCGACCTCGGCCGCCACCCTCTCTGCGAGGCCGTGGCGGACGTGAAACTCGAACCGCCGCTCCCGCCTCGGCCACCCGACCTCGGCCCCGACGGAGGCCGCCGCCGGCAAGTCCCCGGCAGTCATGGTCCTCGTTCGTATCAAGAGGCTTTGTCCCCGGCGTCCATGACCGCCATGTTAGTCGGGACCTTTCGCTAGATCCATCTTCATGCAGTTCGACGGAACCACCAGGCCCGAGGAGGGGAGATGGCGAAGAGGCCCGCGGAGGCGCCGTGGGTCTCGCTCGACGCGCGCCCTGGCTGGCCGCTGCGCTGGCCGGATTTACGAGGGCGTAGGGGCTGGCATCGTCTCCGACCGGCTTCCGGCGCCGACGCGTCCGTCTTCTGCCCGGCTACGCGGCTTTCGGGAGGACGGGGTCTAGGAAGGCGCGCCGTCTGGCGGAGGCGATGGGTCAGGTGTCAGGTTCCGTGCATCGGGGAACGTAGAAGAGAGAATCACCAGACAAGAGCGATACCATCGACGGCGGTCCTCGTCTGGATTGCCGTCGACAGACTCGAGTGCTGGCAATCTGGAGCTTGTGGCTTTACGAGAGGAGAAGACGTGACGGAGGGCAGGAATACCGGCGTGGCGATGTGGTACAGGGACCTCGGCGAGGGGGACGCCGACCCGCTGCTCCTGCTCCACGCCTTCCCGCTCAACGGCAAGATGTTC
>CADCUW010000004.1 GCA_902805985.1 uncultured Rubrobacteraceae bacterium | reverse complement strand
GCGCCGTACCCGCCGACGCCGCTCATCATCGGCTCGACGACGTTCAGGGCGGCCCCGACGGCGACGGCCGCGTCGAACGCGTTGCCGCCATCTTCGAGGACCTCCACTCCGGCCCGCGTCGCCAGCGGGTGGGCCGCGCTCACCATCCCGTTCGTCCCGACCGCCGCCCGTGAGGCCGTGCTGGTCGTAGCCGGCCCGTCGCGCAACTCCGGCTCAGCATCTCTCTGCCGGGCATCTTCCGCCCCCTGCCCGCCGGACGACCGCGCAAGCGTGGTCTCCTCCGCGGGCTCGGGCCGGGACGTGGTCCCTTCCGCGCCGGCTCCCCCGGTACCTTCGGTGGCGCGCGCGGGAGCGTCGTCCCCCCCGGAAGAACCCTGTGAGGGCTCGCTCTGCGGCCCGCAGGAGCAGAGGACGAGGACGAAGAGGACGATCAACCTCTTCATCCCCCTCCTCTCTCCCCCGGACCCGAGACCTGAAACCTAAAGCCTGATACCTCTAGGCCCTGAGCCTCTCGAGGTGCTCCCTGCGGAACTTCGCGACCTTCGGGGCGATGATGACCTGGCAGTAGGGCTGGTAGCCGTTGCTGGCGAAGTAGTTCTGGTGGTAGTCCTCGGCCACGTAGAACTCCTCAAACGGCACGACCTCGGTCACGAGGGGGTCTTCCCAGATGCCCTGTGACCCGAGCTCCGCGATAACCGACTCGGCGACCTCGCGCTGCTCCTCGCCGTGGTAGAAGACCGCCGAGCGGTACTGCGTCCCCACGTCAGCCCCCTGCCGGTTCAGGGTCGTCGGGTCGTGGGTGGCGAAGAAGACCTCGAGGACCTCCCTGTAGGAGATCACATCGGGGTCGAACGTAACCTGCACGACCTCGGCGTGCCCGGTCGTCTCGGAGCACACCTGCCGGTAGGTCGGGTTCGGAACGTGACCGCCCGAGTAACCGGACTCCACCTTCTCGACGCCCCGCACCTCTAGGTAGACCGCCTCCGTGCACCAGAAGCACCCGCCCCCGAGGGTCGCCACCTGCGTGCGGGCCGCGCCGTTGTTCGATTCCGACATCATCCCTCTTTCCGTATGTTTCCTGCGTTTTCGGTATACCGCATCCCGCGCCGGGGTGCAGGAGAGGGGTTCACAGGACCGGCCGCCGGCTGCCCCCCTCGGACGATGTTGCCAAAGCGGGCAAAATGGGCAATGATCGGGGCATGATCGGGAGACTCAAGGGCGATTGGGAAGAGTTCAGGGAGAGCAAGCCGGGAGAGCGCTTCAAGGAGCGCTACCACCGCCGGCAGCGGGAGCCAGGCCACCTGCTCAAGAGGATCGTGCTCGTGATCTTGGGCTCTGTCATAGCGCTCGGGAGCCTCTTCACCGCGCCCCTGCCAGGCCCCGGCTTCGCCACCGTCTTTCTGGGGCTCGCGATCCTGGCCGGCGAGCTCCTCCCCGCAGCCCGCCTCCTGGACTGGTCCGAGGTCCGCCTGAGAGGGCTCTGGCAGTTCATACTGGGTATCTGGCGGACCGGCCTCCCCGGCAAGATAGCGGTGATCGTCGTGGCCGCGGTCCTGGCCGGCGCGTTCCTCTACGTCGTCTACCTCCTGCTCTTCGCCCGCTAGCGGCGCCGGGCGCTTCGTAGGGGCGGGTTTGAAACCCGCCCCTACGTGGGGGTATCTCGGTGGAGGTGTCTCGGTGGGGGTGTCTCGGTGGAGGTGTTTCGGTGCGCGGTCTTGATGCGGCGCCCTCTACGGCCCCCGTTCGGGCCTGTCGTTAACTTTGCATTAAATGCGTTGGAACGCGTCGCGGCGTTGGTATCTTTGTGAGCGACGCGTAAACGTACCGTGGACGGAGAGGAGCGGTTTGGGCGGGGAAGTAACGCGGCGGGGCTTTCTCCGGGCGGCGGGCGCGGGGGCGGCGTGGGTCGCGCTGGCCGGCGCGCTCGGCTGCGAACCGGCCGAGCGGGGGGACCGGGCCGGCGCCTCACCCCCGAAGCCTGCGGAGGCGTCCGTGCGCGGCCTGGCGCCCGCCCGTTCGGGGCCGGCCCGGGTCTTCCGCTCCCGTCCCGACCTCGCGCCCCCCGCCGTTACGGTGGATACGCCCGCTGGGGGCGCCGCGCCCGGCTACGTCTTCGTGGCGCCGAAGAAGGGGCCGGGGCAGGACGGGCCCATGATCCTGGACGACGAAGGCCAGCCGGTGTGGTTCCGGCCCGTGCGGAGCGCGGCCCAGGACGCGATGGACTTCAAGGCGCAAGAGTACAGGGGCGAGACCGTGCTCACGTGGTGGGAGGGGGTCCACCTCGCGTACGGGCAGGGGGAGTACGTGATCCTCGACACGACCTACCGCGAGGTCGCCCGCTTCCGCGCCGGCAATGGTCTGGAGGGAGACCACCACGAGTTCCTCATCACCGGGAGGGACACGGCCCTCGTCACGATCTACGCCAGAGTTCCTTACGACCTCTCCCCGCTCGGCGGTCCGGCGGACGGCACCGTCCTGGACGGGATCGTCCAGGAGATAGACATAGAGACGGGCGAGGTCCTCTTCGAGTGGCGCAGCCTCGAGCACGTCCCCGTCGAGGCGACCTACGGCGACCTGCCGGACGACCCGGCGGGTGCCTTCGACTACTTCCACATCAACTCCGTGGACGTGGACGACGACGGCAATTTGCTCGTCTCGGGCCGCAGGACCTTCGCCATCTACAAGATAGACCGCGAGAGCGGCGAGGTCATCTGGCGGCTCGGGGGCAAGGAGAGCGACTTCGAGATGGGAGAGGGCACCGAAACCCTCTACCAGCACGACGCCCGCCGCCAGCCGGACGGCACCATCACCATCTTCGACAACGGCGGCATGTTCGTGAGCGAGGAGTCCAGGGTCGTCGAGATCCAGCCGGATGAGCAGGAGATGACCGCCACCCTGGTTCGGGAGTACACCCACCCGGAAGGGGTCCTCGCCCCCACCCAGGGCAACGCGCAGAGGCTCCCGAACGGGAACCTATTTGTCGGCTGGGGCAGCGAGCCCGTCTTCTCCGAGTTCTCCGACGAGGGCGACCTCCTCTTCAGCGCCCGCCTCCCGGCCGGGGTCGAGTCCTACCGCGCCTTCCGCCACCCCTGGACCGGCCGCCCCGACACCCTTCCGGCTCTGGCCGCCGCCCCCGCCCCTGAAGGCGGCGTAACGCTCTACGCGAGCTGGAACGGCGCCACGGAGGTCGAGAGCTGGAAGGTTCTTGCCGGCCCCGCCCCGGATAGGCTGGAACCGGTGGGCTCCGTTCCCCGCACGGGCTTCGAAACCACCATCGCCGTCCGCACCGACGAGGCGCTCCTCGCCGTGCGGGCCCTGGACGGCTCCGGCGGGGCGCTCGGCACGTCGAGGGCCGTCAACATCCGCGGCTAGGCGGACAGTTCGAGGCTTTCAGTCGTGGGGGCGAGAGACCTTCCAGGCCCACGCCATAAGCACCGGTTGCAGCGGCAGGCGCAGCCACAGGAGTGCCAGCCACCACGAGGGTTTGCCGGCCGCGCGCGCGTCGAGCAGCATCTGCACGTTGGCCGGCAGGACCGCGAACAGCAGGAGGACCAGGCCGATACCGGCGGCGGGACGGGTGCGCTTCGGGAACAGCCCCAGCCCGCCCAGGACCTCGCAGGCCCCGCTCAGGTAGACGAGCTCGCGGTGAAACGGCAGATAGGGAGGCATGATCCTCTCGTAAGTACCAGGCGCGACGAAGTGCAGCAGCCCGGCCACGACAAAGATCGAGCCTGTCAGCGTACGCGAGAATGACGAGCCCAAGTTCCTCCAGTTCCTCTGCTACGTTACCCTCAGGGTAAGATTATGGGACGGGGCGTGCGTCCCCGTAAACTTACGCTATCTCGTGGCACCGGCCCCCGGAGGAAGCCCAGTGACCGCCAAACCGGAACTGCCGATCATATCTTTCGCGTCCCGCGAAGCGTGGGAGACCTGGCTCGACGGGCGGCACGCCGTCTCCGATGGGCTGTGGCTCAAGATCGCCAAGAAGGGCTCCGGTATAGAGAGCGTCACCTTCGCCGAAGCCCTCGACGCGGCGCTGTGCTACGGCTGGATCGACAGCCAGAGAGACGGTTTCGACGAGCGGTTCTATCTGCAACGTTTCACCCCGCGCAAGCCGAGGAGCAAGTGGTCGAAGGTGAACCGCGCCAAGGTCGCAAAGCTCATCGAGGCTGGCAGGATGAAGCCGGCCGGGCTTCGCGAGGTCGAGCGGGCAAAGGACGACGGGCGGTGGGAGGCCGCCTACGAGCCCCAGAGCACCGCGACCGTGCCGGAGGACCTGCGCCTGGCGCTTGAGAAAAACGACCGCGCCCGGGAGTTCTTCGAGACGCTGGACAGCACCAACAGGTACGCGATCCTACACAGGATTCAGGACGCCAAAAAGCCCGAGACCAGGGCCCGGCGCATTGCCAAGTACGTGGCGATGCTCGCGGAGGGCAAGAAGCCCTATCCCTGAGAGCGGAGCCCCGGCCAGATCCGGGTAGCCGTCGGCGCCTTATGCGGTAGACTCTGGGTCTGGAGGCCCGCGCCGCGCGGCCTTTTTTGTTGCTCGGATCCCCCGCAGACGGTCAGAGGGTTGTGTGGCGGGAGGACTTTGTCAGGAGAACGCGTGGACTACCGCAACATCGCCATCATCTCGCACGTCGACCACGGCAAGACGACGCTCGTGGACGCCCTGCTGCGCCAGACTTTAGAGCTCGGGCACGGGCAGGAGATAGCCGAGCGCGCCATGGACTCGAACGTGCTGGAGAAGGAACGCGGCATCACCATCCTGGCCAAGAACACCGCCGTCGAGTACGGAGGCGTCAAGATCAACATAGTAGACACCCCCGGCCACACGGACTTCGGCGGCGAGGTCGAGCGCGTCCTCGGCATGGTCGACGGCTGCCTGCTACTCGTAGACGCCGCGGAAGGCCCCATGCCCCAGACCCGCTTCGTGCTGCGCAAGGCCATAGAGCTGGGCCTCAAGCCCATCGTCGTCATCAACAAGATAGACCGCCAGGACGCCCGCCCCGAGGAGGTCGTGGACCTCACCTTCGACCTCATGGCGGACCTCGGCGCCTCCGACGAGCAGCTCGACTTCCCCATCCTCTACGCCGTCGCCCGCGAGGGCCGCGCCTTCAAGGACATGGACGCCCCGCGCGACGACATGCAGGAGCTCTTCGAGACCGTCCTAGAGGAGATACCGGCCCCCGGCACCGACCTCGAAGCACCGTTCCAGATGCTCGTCACGAACCTGGACTACTCGGACTACCTCGGCCGCATCGTTATAGGCCGCGTCCAGCGTGGCGAGGTCCGAAAGGGCGAGTTCGTGAACCTCGTCCACAAGGACGGCACCCGGACCAAGACGCGCGTCGTCCAGCCCTTCACCCACCTCGGCCTCCAGCGCATCGAGGCCGAGAGGGTGGGCGCCGGGGACATCGTGGCGCTCTCGGGCATCGAGGACGCGCAGATAGGCGAGACCGTTGCAGACCTCGCGGACCCCGAAGCACTCCCGATCATCACGGTAGACGAGCCGACCGTTAGCATGACCTTCGGCCCGAACACCTCCCCCTTCGCTGGCAAGGAAGGTAAGTACGTAACCAGCCGTCACCTCCGCGACCGCCTGATGCGCGAGGTCCAGACAAACGTATCTTTACGCGTCGAGGAGCTGCGACCCGAGGAGTTCGAGGTCTCGGGGCGCGGCGAGCTCCACCTCTCCATCCTGCTCGAGACCATGCGGCGCGAGGGGTACGAGGTTCAGGTAGGGTCGCCGCGCGTGATCGTGCGGGAGATCGAGGGCAGAAAGCACGAGCCTTTCGAGCACCTCGTCCTCGACGTGCCCGAGCGGTTCTCCTCGACGATCATCGGCACGCTCTCGGGCCGCAAGGGCCAGCTCGTGGACGTGGAGCCGCAGGGCTCGCGGACGCGGATAGAGTTCAAGATACCGGCGCGGGCCCTCTTCGGCTTCCGCACCCAGTTCCTCTCCATGACCCAGGGCGAGGGCATAATGAGCCACGTCTTCGACGGCTACGCCCCCTGGGCCGGCGACCTCAAGACCCGCACCAACGGCAGCATGGTGGCGATAGAGGCCGGCAGCGCCTTCGCCTACTCCATCTGGAAGCTCCAAGAGCGCGGCGTCTTCTTTATCCAGCCTGCAACAGACGTCTACGTCGGCATGGTAGTCGGCTCCTACAGCCGCGAGAACGACCTCAACGTCAACGTCTGCAAGAACAAGAAGCTCACCAACGTCCGCTCCTCAGGTGCCGACGACGCCCTCAACCTGACACCCGTCCGGCCGATGACCCTAGAGGACGCCCTCGAGTACATCGGCGAGGACGAACTCGTCGAGATCACGCCAGAGTCCATCCGCCTTCGCAAGAAGGTTCTCGAGCCCGGGATGCGGAAGCAATAACAATCTATCCAGGCGTTAGCGCTCCTCGAGTAGCTCGGCTATCTCTGGAAGGCTAGCCTGCCTTTAGCGGTTCGTAGCGAAGGGCAAGAAGCTGGCTCGCGTTCAGAGCAAGCGAGGCGTAGGCGCGTCCTTCGTCATCGGAGAACTCGACCTCAAAGACGTCCGGAGCCAGGGCTTCTACTACCGTACCCACTTGACCCCGGTAGAGGCCACGATCGGGAAGGTTCTCGGTCAGGGCTACCACATCCAGAATGTCTACCCTGCCTATCATCCCTCTCCTAAAGAACCTAGCAACTCGTCAGCCTCGGAAACTCTTCCTCGCGACGGACGATCCAGGCGCTGCGTACCGCCGCGGTTCCCGCTTCGGTCTCCATGTCGAAGTCTAGCACGTACCTTTTACCGTACCGGTCTCTGTCGGCGGCCACGGCTACCTCGGAGAGAGCGGCCCTCAACAGCGCCTCGCGCAGTTCATCGGCGTCTTCAATGGTGAGGCCCAGGGCGGACGCGAACATCCTGGCCTTGTGCCTACCGCGTGGGTGGTGCGGGCTCAGGCAGTAGTCGTGGAGCTTGCGGATATCCACGACCGCGTCCTGCGGGTTCGGCAGCCTAGCCATCTAAGCAGAACGCAAGGAAGGGCCCTACACCCTCGGTCTCATGCCTACGTCATCTTCCGAGCGTCGAGCAGGTCGTCGAGCTGTTCTTCGGAGAGCTCGGTCCTCTCGCGGGCGATCTCGCGGATAGTCTTGCCGGTCTTGTAGGCCTCCTTGGAGAGGTCGGCGGCCCTGTCGTAGCCGATCTCGGGCGCGAGCGCGGTGGCGAGCATGAGGCCCTGCTCGACGAGCGCGGGGCCGCGGTCGGTAGCCCGGAGGCCGACGACGAGTTGGTCCGTGAAGTTGTCGGCGGTGCTCGCGAGTAGCTCTATGGACTGGAGCAGGTTGTGGGCTATGACGGGGAGCATGACGTTTAGCTCGAAGTTGCCGCTGGCGCCGGCGAGGGCGACTGTGGCGTCGTTGCCGATCACCTGGGCGCTGACCATCGCGGCGCTCTCGGCTATGACGGGGTTTACCTTGCCGGGCATGATGGAGGAGCCGGGCTGCACCTCGGGGAGGGCTATCTCGGCGAGGTTGGCCCTGGGGCCGGCGCCGAGGAAGCGGACGTCGTTGGCTATCTTGAGGAGGGAGACGGCGACGGTCTTCAGGGCTCCGCTGGCGAAGACGGCGGCGTCCATGGCGCTCTGGACCTGAAAATGGTTCTCCGTCTCCCGTATGTCCACGCTGAAGCGGGCGGCGAGCTTCTCGCAGACCTTGCTCGCGAACTCGGGGTGGGTGTTGACGCCGGTACCGACGGCGGTGCCGCCGAGGGCCACTTCTGCGAGGTCTTCGCGGGCCTTCTCTACCCTCTGGATGCCGCGCTCGATCTGGCCTGCGTAGCCGAGGAACTCCTGGCCGAGACGAATGGGGGTCGCGTCCTGGAGGTGCGTCCTCCCGGTCTTGACCACGTCGTCGAACTCGACGGACTTGTCCCCCAAGGCGTCGCGCAGCTTGTGGAGGGCTGGCAGGAGGTCGCGCTCTATGGAGATGAGGGCGGCGAGGTGGATAGCGGTCGGGATGACGTCGTTCGAGGACTGGCCGCGGTTGACGTGGTCGTTGGGGTGGACGGGGTCCTTGGAGCCGAGCTCCCCGCCAAGGATCTGCACGGCCCTGTTCGAGATCACCTCGTTGGCGTTCATGTTGGTCGAGGTGCCGGATCCCGTCTGGAAGATGTCCAGCACGAAGTCTTTATCGAGCGTCCCCTCTACGACCTCCTCGGCCGCGGCGACGATGGCGTCTTTCAAGTTCTCCTCGAGGCCGCCGAGCTCGTTGTTGACGTTGGCGGCCTCCAGCTTGATGGCGCCGAGGGCCTCTATAAAGCGGCGGGGAAAGCGGATGCCGCTTATGGGGAAGTTGTCTAGGGCCCTCCGGGTCTGGGCGCCGAAGAGGGCGTCGCGGGGGACTTCGACCTCCCCCATCGAGTCGCGCTCTACGCGGTGCGGGGTGTCGTGCGAACTCTCGTGCAAACTCTCGTGCTCGGTCATGTGAAGCCTCCTGTCGAAGCGGGAACGCCCGCGTCATATAATCCTTGTGTAACTTTGCCGGTCGCATTATACGAGAGGTGGTCTTTTGGATTCTCTGCGCCACACGCTGAAGGAGTGGGCCGTAACCGTCGAGGCGCTGGAGCGGGGCGCCACGGCGCTCGTGGTTCGGAAAGGCGGCATCAGGGAGAAGGCCTTCGCCGTGCCGAAGACGCGCTTCTTGCTGCTGCCGGGCTACGAGCACCAGAGGCCAAAGCTCATCAAGCCAGAGTTTCGGGGGATCATGGACGAGATCCCGGACCTGACGGACGACGGTCCTCTACGATTCTCGTCGTTCGCTGAGGTCGAGGGTGCTTTCGAGGTCTCCGAGGCCGAGGATCTGGCGGCCCTGAACGAGCATCACATGTGGACGCACGAGTACGCCGAGAGCCGCTTCAAGTGGCGTCCGAAGAAGCCGCTGACGGTGCTCATCCTGAGGACTTACGTGCTGCCGGAGACCATTGAGCTTCCATACCGTGAGGGCTACGGCGGGTGCAAGTCCTGGATCGAGTTAGAAGATTCGGTCTCCGTGGAGGGAGCGCGTCCGGCGCTCTCAGACGGGGAGTTCGAAGATCTGGTCTCGCCGGCGCTCGGGGTTTTGCGGGGGCTGGAGCCGGCTCCCGTAGGTTCTTAGGAGACTGCTTTGGGTTCCGGCGCCGTACCGGTAGTTTTGATCTTCTTGATCGTCGTCTTTAGCGGGGTGACGATCTACTCGGCGAACCGCGACCTCGCCAGGGCGGAGGCCTGGGGCGACCTCGTGCGGCGGTTCCTGCCGTTCGTCGTGCTGGCGCTCATGGCGATCAGCCTCTACTTCGTGCGGGCTTTCGCCGCGGGCTGGGTGGTGTTGGCGTGGATAATCCTGTTCGGCGGTCTCATCGTCGCCTCGACGATCTTCTCCGTGCCAGCCCTGGAACGCCGCGCGAACGGCGTCTTCCGCCGCGGCGACTACCCCCAGGCCGCCGAGCTCTACGGGAAGCTGGTCGAGGAGAGACCGCTGGCCCGCAACCACGCCTTCCACGGCGCCGCTTTGGGCGCCTCGGAGCGCTTCGACGAGTCCATCAACGCCTCGACGAAGGCCATAGACGCGGACCCCGAGTACGGCCTCGCCTACTACAACCGCGCGCTCGTCCTTCGCCGGATGGGCAAGAAGACCAGGGCCGTCAAGGACCTGAACAAGGCTCTCGAGGCGGACATGCCGCGGCGGTTCCGCTCGGCGGCCAGGAAGCTGCTCGAAGAGCTCAAATGAGACTCCTCTACCCGACGCTCGGGGCTCTGGTGATCCTGGCGGTCTTCACCGTCCTGATCTGGCGCCAGAACCGCGACCTCCTTCGTGTGGACGCCTACAGGGAGTTCTTCCTGCGGATGATCCCACCCCTCTCGACCGGCGTCTTCGTCGCGGGCCTCCCCTTCGTCATGGACCTCGCCACGGTGGATAACTACCTCCCCGTCCTACTCGTCTACCTGGGCGGCGCCGCCGTTCTCACGGCCCTCATGACCCGCGCCGTCACCCCGGAGGAGCGCCGCGCCGGCGCCGCCTTCCGCAGCGGCGACTACGAGAGGGCCGCCCGCCTCTACGACGACCTTACCGGCCGCCGCCGCCTCCCCCGCTACTACTCGGCCCTCGCCGCCAGCCTGGACGCCTCCGGCAACCCCGAGACCGCCATCGAAGCCGCCGACCACGCCATTAAACTAGACCCTGAACTCGGCATCGCCTACTACAACCGCGCCTCCGCCCTCGCCGCCACCGGCGAGCGGGCAAGGGCCCGCGGCGACCTGCAGAAGGTGTTTCAGGTGGACTCGAACAGGGCCCTACGCCGCGCCTCCGGAGAGGCGATGGAGAGCCTGGAGAAGTAGGTTTCAAGGCTTTAGGTAGTCCGCGGGCCGCGGAGCCTCCCCACCGTGTACGCTACTGCTCCCCGCCGACACCGGAGCAAGAGAGGCGCGTCGGCCCGCTCCGTAACACCTAGAGAGCCTTGAAACCTCAGAGCCTAGAACCTACCTGACCTTCTCCTGAATGTTCTCCTCTACCGCCTTCACCTCGATCCTGCCCTCCCTCACCCTCGTCTCGTAGCCGGACTGGGGGAAGACGGCGGGACCGCTTGCGACCTTGCCGCTGCACAGGTCGAAGCGGGACTTGTGCCAGGGGCAGACGACGGTGTCGCCCTCGCGGTCGCCCCTCTCCAGCGGGCCGCCCATGTGGTTGCAGGTTGCGGCTATGGCGCAGACCCGGCCGTCTTTTTCGGACCGGCTGAGAAGCACGCCTGCGCCGTCGACCTCGATGCGGCGCATCTCGTCTCCTGAGAGCTCGGCCTCGTCCAGGACGGGGACGTAGTCGTCGGGGCCGGTCTCTTCGAAGGCGTTGCGGTTGACGCGCAGGCCGTACTTGTAGGAGAGCTCGCCGCCCAGGTGGGCGCCTATCCCGTTGAGGGAGTAGCCGGTGAGGAAGGCGACCCTGCCCGCGTTGCGGTGGCCGGTGGCGCGCAGCAGCAGCGAGGCGGTGCTGAGGGTCAGCCCGACGACGTTCGAGACGGCGTGGGCCATGCCCATCCTGCGGGACCCCCCGGAGAGGTAGCGCCAGTCGGAGAACCCTACGGCCGCTGCGACGAAGCCCCCGGCGACACCGACCGCGAGCGAGGCGTCGGCCGCGTTGCGCATGGCGGGCCTGCCGCTCACGATGTCGAGCCCGTCGAAGACGAGCGCCGCCGTCCACGAGCCTATCGGCACATCCGTGAGCACCGGGTGGAGCGGCACCTCCATCCAGACGCCGTCGAGCACGTTGCGCGCCGTCGTCCCGCCCGCGTCCACGATGTTTCGCACCTTCGGTTGGATGACGTCGGATGCCCTGTCCAGGAAAGGCATCGCCTCCACTATGCGCTCGCCGATGGTCTTCTCCACGTCTCTTTGCCTCGCTTCCGGTGTCAGGGGATTCTATAAAGAAGGATTATGCCCGGAAGTCCCGAACTCTAAGTGTCTCCCTTTACCCCGCCTTCGCGGGTTCCGGCGGCTCCGGTCCCACGGCGAGCAGGAGCAGGACCCAGTGCGCCAGCAGCACGTAGAGGTAGAGCGTGAGCGCGAACGTGGCGCCGACGGTGCCCTGCTCGTTCCAGAGCAGCGGCCACTGCGCCGGGATGGCCTGCAGGGCGAGCAGGAACAGCGCCGGCGCGATGCGGCCCCGCGCCAGCAGGAGCAGGATCCCGGGTGCTAGAAGGACCAGATAGTTGTGCCAGGCGATGGGCGAGGCGAGCAGGGAGGCCGCCACGAGCGCCCACAGCCCGGCCTCCCCCCCGCCCCGTATCCTCGCGGCGGTGAGGAGGACGGCCGAGATCCCGATCGCGTAGCCCACGTAGACCATCCAGGGCAGCGTCGCCGCGTTCTGCCCGTAGGGATGCTCCGTAAAGAATCGGGCCATCGCCGCGGGAATCGAGGCGTTGTCCCAGTAGGCGTTCGCCGATCCCTCGTTCAGCACCCCGATGTAGCGCCAGGTGGCCGCAGGCCCCGCCACGACGAGCCCGACGAACGTCGCCGCGAGGCCAGAGACGCACGCCGCCGCGAAGGCGTCCCAGCGCCGCCGCACGAGCGGCCAGAGGAGGACCGGCGCCAGCGACGGTTTCAGGGCGACCACGAGGCCCAGGGCGGCCCCGGAGAGCCGCCGGCTCTCCGCGCGGTCCAGGATCCAGGCCGCCACCAACCCCATAGCCAACACCGGGTACACCTGCCCGAGCGCCAGCGTCGCCAGCAGCGGCGAGGACAGGAGCAGCAACCCCGCCCCCACGACCGCCCACACCGGCCGCAGCCCCAGCTCCTCCGCCGTCCAGGCGAGGTACCCGAGGACGACCAGCACGCAGAGCAGCACGAAGAGCCGGTACGCGTCTATGGCCTCCATGAGCCCGAGCGGCGAGATGAGCACGGTCCACACCGGCGGGTTCAGGTTGACGAGCCGCGCCCCCGCGTCGTAGATGTCCCCACCCTCCAGCAGGGCCCTCGCCGAGCGCCAGAAAGAGTCGAAGTCCACGTGGACCCTCATGGAGTCCGTCGAGATCCTGCCCAGAGCCCCACCCAGGTACCGCACGTCCATCCACAACGCCGCCACAAAGATCCAGAACGCGGCCGTATAGAGGACCGCGTCCCGAACCCTCGCGCCCCCCCTCACAGCCGACCGACCTGTCGATGGAACGAACTCACAGCCGGATATGATACGCCGTTGGGGCGGCCAGCACGCTGCGCCCTTTCGGGCTCCCCACCTTCGGCCGCGCGGAGCTGGACCTGGCCGCGCATGGCGCGACGGTACGGGTCGCGAAGCGTAACGCCCACAGACGGCGCGCTGATAGCGGCCGTCAGGCTGCGTGCTGAGAGGCGCGCCGTGCTGAAATTCCTCGAAGGGGACGTACTGAAAGCGGAGACGTTGGCCGGATCGTGCTCCGTGGCGCACCCGGCGGCGCGGAGAGGGGGGGATTCGAACCCCCGATGCCGGGTTTACCGACATAACGGTTTTCGAGACCGCCGCATTCAACCGCTCTGCCACCTCTCCGCGAGGGAGTTTATCCACTAGACCCTCTCCCTTCAACCGCCTGTCAGATCTATTCGTCAGATGCTGCCCGACGGGGCAGAACAACATTGAACTTGTGGTTTAGAGTGATGGTGGCTGCTTCGTCGCTGCTCACGCCTCACGCCTGCCTCGACCTTCGCAGCGCCTCCCGGCGGACATAAATGCTGCAAAACCAGGCATTAGGACGCTTCGATTCAATATCGCGCCGGCCGTGCTTGATGCGTCTGGCGCGTCCTCAGACTCACTATATGGTTTAGGGTTAATCGTAGTGCTGGGGGATTCGTGCAGTTCGGGTCGGGGTCCGGGGCGGTTGTTTGTGGTAGGTATTGGGCCTGATCGCTCCGGTGAGTCGGTCTACGTCGTCTGGAGAAGTTGGTGGCGGGGTCTTTGATGGTCCCCTCGGAGGATGAGTCTTGACGGAGGTTGTTGCGGGCGGCCGGTCCGCCCGGTTCTACGCGGTGCTGTCCATTGCGGCTGCGGTGGTCACCATCGGGCTCAAGTTCGGGGCGTACCTGTTGACGGGATCCGTCGGGTTGTTCTCCGACGCGGCGGAGTCCGTGGTCAACCTGGTGGCGGCGATCACGGCGCTGTGGGCGCTCACGCTCGCGGCCAGGCCGCCGGACGAGGAGCACGCCTTCGGGCACAACAAGGCCGAGTACTTCTCAAGCGGCCTGGAGAGCGCGCTCATCCTGATCGCGGCCGGTTGGATCGCGGCTACGGCGGTGCCCCGGTTGTTCGAGCCCGAGCCGTTGCAGAACGTCGGGATCGGTCTCGCCGTCACGCTCGTAGCGGCGGCGATCAACGGCGGGATAGCCCTCGTCATCCTGCGCGCCGGCCGCCGCCTGCGCTCCATAACCCTCGAGGCCGACGCCAGGCACCTGCTCACCGACGTCTGGACCTCGGTGGGCGTGGTGCTCGGCATCGTGCTCGTCGGGCTCACGGGCTGGCTCGCCCTCGACCCCCTGATCGCCCTGCTCGTCGCCGCCAACATCGTCTGGACCGGCGTCAGGCTCCTGCGCGACACCGGGCAGGGCTTGCTGGACCGGGCGCTGCCGGCCGAGGACCAGACCAAGATCCAGAAGATCCTCTCCCGCTACGAGGAGAGGGGCACCCGCTTCCACGCCGTCCGCACCCGCTCGGCCGGCCAGCGCCGCTTCATCTCCATGCACGTGCTCGTGCCGGGCGATTGGACCGTGAAGCGGGGCCACGACCTCGCCGAGGAGATAGAGGGCGACATCGCTCAGCAACTTCCCCAGAGCACCTTCTTCGTCCACGTGGAGCCCTCAGAAGACCCGGCCTCCTTCGCCGACCAGGCCCTCGACCGCAAAAGCCCCGGAGAGCCGGGGACGCAAAAAGAGGGGTGGACCGGGTAGGTCCGCCCCTCTCAGGCCGCTTGAGCCGGGTCTTCTAGCTACACTTGGAGTAGCCGCAGGAGTGGCAGACCACGCAGCCCTCCTGGCGGGTCAGGCCGCTCGCGCAGTCAGGGCAGGCCCCTATGATGGGGAGCTCGCGGGTGTCGGGCAGGCTGTCCTCGATCAGGTAGTGCTCGCTCATCGCCTTCGCCACGCCGTCGGGGACCGAGAGAGTAGCGGCAGGTCCGACGCCGGCCGGGTGGCCGTCCTGGATGCCGCGCAGCTGGTGGACCAGCTCGGCGGGCGAGGCGCCGTGGGTCATGGCCAGCGAGATCATACGCCCGAGGGCGTCCGAGAAGGCCGCCGCCGTGCCGCCGGGCTTGCCGAGGATCACGAAGCACTCCCTGGGGCCGAACTCGTCGTCGTTCATCGTGACGTAGAGCGGGCCGTGGCCGGTCTGGATCTTCTTGGTGACGCCCGTGAGCGTCCGCGGCCTGCCGTTCCTAGCCTCGGCCAGCGAGTTGAACCGCGGCCCGTTGTCCGCCGGCGTCGCCGCGGGCGGCGTGACCGCGGGGGAGGTCGGGGCCTCGGGGGAGGCGGGCGTCATGGTCGGCTTCTCGCCGGCGGTCTTGCCGGTGGAGAGGACCTGGGCGTCGCGGGAGCCGTCGCGGTAGACCGCGATGCCCTTGCAGTTGGTCGCGAAGGCCTGCATGTAGGCGTCCTCGACGTCCTCGACAGACGCGTCGTTCGGGAGGTTGATGGTCTTGGATATCCCCATCGAGGTGTACTTCTGGAACGCCGCCTGCATCCTGACGTGCCACTCGCTGCTTATGTCGTGCGAGGTGACCCACACGCTGCGCAGATCGGCCGGCACCTCCTCAACGTCGCGCACGGAGCCGTGCTCGGCGACCTTCTTCATCAGGCCCTCGGAGTAGAAGCCCCTCTCTTTGGCGAGCTTCACGAACTCGGGGTTGACGTCCGGCATCTCCATGTCGGCCTGGCGGCGCATGAAGGCGACGGCGAAGAGCGGCTCGATGCCGCCCGAGCAGCCGGCGATCATGGAGATGGTGCCCGTGGGGGCGATGGTGGTGACGGTCGCGTTACGGACCCTGTCGCCGCGCAGCTCGTGGCGGGAGCCCTCGAAGTTCGGCATCACGCCGCGCTCGTCGGCGAGGCTGCGGCTCTCCTCCCACGCCTCGTCGTCCACGAACTTCATCACCTTCTCCGCAAAAGCGAGGCCCTCGTTCGAGTCGTAGGTGATGCCGAGCTTGATGAGGAGGTCGGCGAAACCCATCACGCCGAGGCCTATGCGGCGGTTGCCGCGGCTCATCGCGTCGATCTCGGGCAGCGGGTAGTTGTTCTGCTCGATCACGTTGTCGAGGAAGCGGATCGCGGTGTGGACCGTCTCGCGCAGGTCCTCCCAGTCGACGTCCCCGGTCTCCTCCCGGTAGAACCGCTCCAGGTTGATCGAGCCCAGGTTGCAAGAGTCGTAGGCGGGCAGGTGCGCCTCGGAGCAGGGGTTGGTCGCCTCGATCGGGAACTGCGGGGTCGGGTTGTCGCCGTTGATCTTGTCTATAAAGACGACGCCCGGCTCGCCGTTGAGCCACGCCCCCTCTACTATCTTGCGGAAGAGGTCCTTCGCGCGAACGGTCTTTATGACCTCGCCGTCGCGCGGGTTCTTGAGCTCGAAGTCACGGTCGGCCCCGACGGCCTCCATAAAGTCGTCGGTGATCGCAACCGAGATGTTGAAGTTGTTGATCTGGTCGTTCTCGCGCTTGCACTCGATGAACTCCTCGACGTCCGGGTGGTCGACCCTGAGGATGCCCATGTTCGCCCCGCGCCTGGTGCCGCCCTGCTTGATCTTGTCCGTCGAGGCGTCGTAGATCGCCATGAACGAGACCGGCCCGGAAGACACGCCCATCGTGCTCTGCACGAGATCGTTCTTGGGGCGCAGGCGGCTGAAGCCGAAGCCCGTGCCGCCGCCGGACTTGTGGATGATGGCCTGGTGCTTGAGGGTGTCGTAGATGCCGTCTATGGAGTCCTCGACCGGCAGCACGAAGCAGGCGGAGAGCTGCTGCAGCTCGCGCCCGGCGTTCATGAGGGTCGGCGAGTTCGGCATGAACTTCCTGGAGAGCATGATCCCGAGGAACCTCTCCCTGGACTCTTCGTAGAGCCGCTGGGCCTCTTCGCCCTCGTTGAACCGGAACTCGCCCTCGGCGATGTTCCCCGCGACGCGCAGGAACATGTCGATGGGCTCCTCGATCGCCTCTCCGCGCTCGTTCTTCTTGAGATAGCGCTTCTTGAGAACGGCGACCGCGTTCTCCGTGAGTTCTATGCCTGCCGCCAACCTGTTACGGTCTACCTCCATACTCATCCTCCCAATTCTACCGCTCGTTCTTCTTGTTACATCGACGTATTCGACCGGCGAACCCTCCCCAGAAGATCCGCCGGGCCCTGCTATTTACCTCTTACCTACCGTTGCCGATCCCCGATCCGGCCAGACGCACGAGCTCGGTGCGGAACTGGTCGACGTCCGTGTACTGCCGGTAGACGGAGGCGAAGCGCAGGTAGGCTACCATGTCCATCCGCCTGAGCCGGACGAGCACCATGTCCCCGAGCCGGCGCGACGTCACCTCGTGCCGCCGCCGCTCGCGCAGCTCGGCCTCGATCTCGTCCACTATCAACTCGACCTGCTCGTCGGTGACCTGCTGCTTGGCGCAGGCCTTAAGGAGACCGCTCCTCAACTTCTCCCGCTCGAACGGCTCCTTTACCCCGTCCCTCTTTAAGACCATGAGCCGCAAGGGCTCACGACGCTCGTACGTGGTGAACCTCTTCTCGCACGAGAGGCACTCCCGACGCCGGCGCACGGCGTCCTTCGTCTCCGAGAGCCGCGAATCTATGACCTTTGTATCTTCGAAATCACAGTACGGACACTGCATTCTCACGACCCCCGTCGCTCCAACACCATATCTGGTACCGCGAAAACCTAGCACACCACATTTTCCGAACGCAACAGACCTTAAATACACCTTAACTTCAGGTTGACTCAACCGTAAACGCCCGACTCCCTTTTGTTAAGCGGAATCGACACGGCGCAACCGGCCTGCAAGATTTTTCAAAGAATTTTTCAACAAGGGACGAAAAAGCCGAATATGCCGCAAATCACGCACCTTGACGTTCAGGTGGAATCGTCGGCCTGCACTAACGCTTGAGCCTAAGATTACTACTCTAATAAGCTTGTACGTAAACTTCAGGTAGATCTTCTAGCGCTGCGTTAGCCCGGGGTGGGTGGGTGCCCGGGGGGCTCTGGGGGCCGTTTGCGGCGGTCTTTGAAGAAAGAGCGGAGCAGGTCGGCGGCCTCTTTTTCGAGGAGGCCGCGGTGAACGGCGATGGTGTGGTTGAGGCGGGGGTCACGGGGGACGTCGTGAAGGGTGCCGGCGTAGCCGGCCTTGGGGTCGGGGGCTGCGTAGACGAGGCGGTCCAGGCGGGCGGCGTGGGCGGCGCCGGCGCACATCGGGCAGGGTTCGAGGGTGGCGTAGAGGGTGCAGCCGGGGAGGCGCCAGCCGCCCAGAGAGTTCGCGGCCTCGCGGATGGCGAGGAGCTCGGCGTGGGCCGTGGGGTCGCCGGTCGTCTCGCGTTCGTTGGCGGCGACGGCGAGGACCTCTTCTCCCCTGGCTATCACGGCTCCCACGGGAACCTCTCCTCTGGCGGCCGCCTCCTCGGCTGCGAGCAGGGCGCGGCGCATCATGGCGAGGTCGGTCTGCTCGGCGGCGGTAAGTGGTCTGTATGACACGGGGCCGATGATAGCAAGGGGGCCGGGGCGGGGCGTGTGTTATAGAGGGTGTTCTCTTTAAACCTCCGTGGAGGTGGTATGCAACAGGGTCGCGTCGCCGACTGGCAGTACGCCGACTGGCAGTACGCCGACTGGCAGTACGCCGACTTCCCAACCTCCTACTACGACGAGATCAACCAGCACGTAAAGGCCAGAGGCGACGAGGCGGTCGTCGCGATCAACCCCGGCGTCCAGACAGGCGAGTGCTACACGTCCGTCTCGGACATCGTGGTGAACTTCAAGGGCTCCCACGAAAAGTACCTCTCGTCCTACTCCGCCCCGGACTGGGTGAAGGGCTACGATCCCGGCCGCTTCCGGCACCTCGTCTACGACTCACCCGACGCAACGATGATGAAGCAGGACGTCGCCGCGAGCAAGGGATGGGACGCGGGCTTGATCTACGTTACTCCGGACGTTCTCCCGAACCCGTGGGACACCCTCCGTCCCCTACTTTGAAGCCGAGAAGCAGCAAGCCGCTGACTCGACGGCACCGCTCGTAACCCCCGTCTCGCCCAAGCCCGGTGCGACGACCCACGACCGGACACTCGCCGTAAGGGCGAGGGTCATGGACCACCCTTACGATCTCCTTAGGGACGATATAAGGCTCTGCATAGCCGGCAAGCGGATTCCGGCGTCCAGCACCCGGTACTCGGATGGGGCGCTCTCTTACACTCCGCGCCGACTCACGACGGGCAGAAATACCGTGAAGGTCGTCGCCGCGGACCCGAATATGCCGGGGAGCGTCGGCCGCGCCCGTCTAGCCTCTAGCCGGAAGAACCATCACCAGGACGCCCGAGATGCAGATCACGACGCCGAGCAGGTCGTAGCGGTCAGGCCGAAAACCGTCCACGAGGACGCCCCAGGCGAGGGCCAGGGCGATGAAGACACCCCCGTACGCGGCGTAGACCCTCCCGAACTCCGCTATGGGCTGCAGGGCGGCCACAAAACCGTAGAGCGTCAGCACCCCGGCACCGGCCAGCGCCCACAACACGGGCTTCTGCTCGCGCACCCACCCCCAGACGAGGTAGCCGCCTCCGATCTCACACAGCCCGGCCAGCATGAACAGCGCTCCCACGACGAGCAACTTCGACATCCCTGAGAACCCCTCTCCACAACACCTGACGACCTGGGCCGGAGGTTACACCTTCATGGGCCGGAAGGCGCCGCCGGAAGGCCCACTTTCGCGGCTTCCTATCCGGAGCATCTTCGGCGGCTTCAGCTTCGCTGAGAGGCCGTCCGGAGGCGTTCCTCCCTCTCGCGCTCCCGGCTCTCCCTAAGCCTCTCCATCTCCGCCTCGGGGTGCTCCAGCCAGTCCCTGACCCTGATCTCTATCTCGTCCCGCACCTGGCGGAACCGCTCCAACGTGGAGTCGTAGGGGATGCTTTCGTCGGAGCGCGGGTCGTCGAAGACCCACGAGAACCGCGTCCCCACGCTGGGGAAGGTCTTGGGGCAACGCTCCTCGGCGCGGGCGCACACGATGACGAGGTAGTTGAAGAGCTCTTTGCCGAGATAGGTCCCGAGGCTCTTCGGACGTTGATCGGTGATGTCTACCCCGATCTCCCCCATCGCCTCGACCGCGCAGGGATGGACCCTCTCGGTCGGTTCCAGGCCCGCGCTGTAGACCTCGAAGCGGTCGCCCGCGAGATGGCGCAAGAACCCCTCGGCCATCTGGCTCCTCGCGGAGTTCTGGGTACACAAGAACAGCACCTTCTGCCTCCTCAAAAGGACCCTTCCTTCCCGTCCAGCAGCTCTGATCGGATAAGCGTCCGTATCCTATCTCTCACCGTCCGAAACGCCTCCATACGCTCCCCTCCTTCGCCCTTGACCGCCGAGGGGTCCGGCAACGACCAGTGCAGGCGCCTCTTCGCCCCGGGGAAGACCGGGCAGGCCTCGTTGGCGTCGTCGCAGACCGTCACGACGTATTCGAAGGGCTCGCCGAGGTACCGGTCCAGTGTCTCGGACTCCTGGCCGGAGATGTCCACGCCGAGCTCCCCCATCGCCTCTATTGCCTCGGGCCTGACGTGGGTTGCCTCCCTCCCGGCGCTGAAGGGCTCGAAGCGGTCTCCGGCCAGGCCCCCCAACAGACCTTCGGCCATCTGGGAGCGGGCGGAGTTGTGGGTGCAGAGGAAGAGCACCCGGGTCCGACCTCGGGCTTCAGACACCTTTGGCCTCCATGTCCAGGCTCAGGTGGTCGGCGGTCTCGGCGAGCAGGCCGTGGGCGGCGGCACGGCTCAAGGAGTAGAAACTCCACCGGCCACGTCTCTCCTCGTGCGCGAGCCCGGCCTCCTTGAGCTTCTTCATGTGGTAGGAGACCTTCGACTGGCCCATCCCGAAGTACGCCTCGAACTCGCAGACGCAGATGCCGACGTCCTGGTCCTCCGCCGGG
>CADCUW010000003.1 GCA_902805985.1 uncultured Rubrobacteraceae bacterium | reverse complement strand
TCCATCTCGGCCGTCTCGTTGACCGTGTAGGGGTGGATGTCCAGGCAACGGGCGTGGGCCGCGTCAACGAGGGGTCTGTCCACGTCGGACTTGGAGGGGCCGATGCCTACGGCGTAGGCCGCGGTCGCGTCCAGCTTCGCCTGGATCGTCGCGCTCGTCTCCGAGCTGGAGAAGAGCTGGATCAGGGGGAGGGAGGGGTCTATGGCGTGGATCTTCTGCAGGCTCGCGGGGGAGAAGGATTGGATCAGGACCTGCCACTTCTCGGCGGCCGGCTTCGTCAGCCCATACTCGTCCATGAGGCGCAGCAGCTCTTCCTCCATGCCCGGCGCGGACTCGGGGCTCTTGGTCTCGATGTAGTAGTTCGTGCTCTTGCGGTATTTCTGGAAGACCTCTTCGAGGGTTGGGATCCTGAGCCCCACGTACTCGGGCTCGGCGTACTGCGGGTACGCCTCGTTGAACCAGCTACCGACGTCGCAGGTCTTGATCTGGGCTAGCGTCTTCTCCCGCACGAGCCCGGTGCAGTCGCCCGGCGCCGACTCGGCCGTCGGCCGCGCGGTCCGGTCGAGGGTCTCGTCGTGGAGCACCACGAGCACCCCGTCCTTCGTGAGCTGGAGGTCCTGCTCGATGTAGTCCGCGCCCATCTTGAGCGCCAGGTCGTAGGCCGGGATGGTGTGCTCTGGCGCGTACCCGGAGGCGCCCCTGTGCCCGATGTTGAGGACCGGCGCGTCCTCCGGCGGCTTCTTCTTGGCCGCGTCCGCGGGGGCGACGAGCGTCAGAACCGCCATCAGCGTCGCGAGCCCGACCGCGAGCAGGCCGGCCAGAATAGCCCTACCGCCAACCCGCGCGGCCATAGTGTGTTTTTCCTGCATAGTTCCATCCTCTCGTGTCTCTTTACGGCTGGTTCTTGATCGATCCGGGCCACGTCCCTCGTGTCCCTCGTGTCTTCCTCTATCTCTCAGCGCAGTTGCCCGTTCTCGACGCCGAGCGCGACAACGCGCGTCACCTGGCCCGCGCTGAAGTTGTCGTCGCTCTGGAGCAGGAGCGAGCGCCGCCCGCCGGGCAGGCGCGGCCCGAGCGCCAGGCTCTCGTAGTTGTCCAGCAACGGGTTCGCCTGCGTCCCCGGCGTCGTGGCGCCCGACGAAGGGCAGTCGGCGAGATCGACCAGAAGCTCCTTCTCGACCGGCTCCAGGCCCGGCTGTGCGAGGCTCGGCTCGTCCGAGACGTCCTCGGCGCCGTCGAGGGAGACCTTGTAGACGCGCACCGTGTTGCCGACGCCTGACTGGAAACCCCGCTCCAGCACCAGCAGCTCGTCCTCCGAAAGCGCCACGACCTCGACGACGCCCTGGTTCGGGTCCGCGAGGTAGAAGAACTCCTCGACCGGCTCGAAACTGCCAGGCCCGCGGTCCTCGTAGCGCAGGATGCGGATGCGGTCGCTCCCGTCGGCGGTCTCCCCGTCCGCGAGAAGGAAGCCCTCGTTCGCGGTAAACAGGCTACGCCCGTTCGGGCTCAACGAGAGGCTCTCGAACGTCTGGTTACGCTGCCCTTCGCCCTCCGGCGCCACCTTGAACTTCTGGGGCACGGGCAGCTCTTCGATGAAGTTGCCTTCGGGGTCGAAGCGCCGGACCTGCGGCTCCGTCTCGGAGGAGGCAAGCAGGTCGCCCTTGCGCGTGAGCGCCAGGCCCTCGCCGTCGAAGTTGGAGGCGGTGAAGGGCTGGCCCGAGGCGTCCTTGAGGGTTGTGACATCCAGTATCTGCGGTGTCCCCAGGCTCTCTTTTAGCGGGATCCGCAGCGTGTAGAAGCGGGCCTCGGAAGAAGCGGTCGGGCCGTTGTCCACGAGGCTGTAGTACGTGTTCTGGCGCCCGGTGTAAGCGAGGGCGGAGAGGCCGCCGACGCTCGTGCCCTCGTAGGTCCGCTTGTTCAGGGCGTCCGAGAAGCCGAGGAAGTCGACCCCGGTGGCGCACTCCGGCGCTTCGGTCTGGGGTGGGGCGGCGGTCGCGGTCCCCGCGAAGGCCGCGGCCCAGAGGG
>CADCUW010000002.1 GCA_902805985.1 uncultured Rubrobacteraceae bacterium | reverse complement strand
GCGGCGCCGAAGGGGGTTGCTCAAGAGCACACCGTCCCGTCCTCGTTCCACCGGACCGGGGGACCAGGCCTCTCGCGCAGGCCGCGGACTATCTCGTCCTCGCCCACCCAGAAGCCGAGCATCGTCCCGTGTTCGCTCATAAGCGCCTCGAGGTTGGTGGCCGTGCGAAGCGCAACCACGAACGGGTGGGCGGGGCCGGGCTCCTCTCCGACGTGGTGCCGACCGCCCCGCTCCGTCTCATGGATAAAAACCTCCGCGAAACCGTCGTCTCCGAGTGGCCACTTGGACCGGGTGCCGTCCTCGTGCTCGACCGTTACATACTCCGTCTCCATCTCGCGCTCCAGCTTGCGGAGACGCCCCCGAAACCTACCCACCGCCGCGGCTCCCCACGAGGGCCCGGCAAAGCCCGGGAATACCTTCCGTGGTCTCCGCCTGCAGGAACCGGGCGAGCAGCGGTTCCTCCCCGCCCCGTATCGCCGCCCCCAGGGCCCGCAGGGCGCCCGGTTGGGTGTAGAGCGCCCTGGAGCCGTTCGGGAGCGTCAGGACGTCGTGTGTGGCCTCTACGCGTCCCTCGAGCCTCTCCAGGCGGGTTCTGAGGCGCCCCATCAGGCCGCCCGCCCTTCCACACTGGCCCAAGCCTCCGAAAGCCCCTCGCGGTTCTCCTCTACCTTCTCCGCGTCGGGCTTCAGGTCCAGGCGCTCGGCCGTGGCCTCGAGGGCATCTATCCGGCACACCGCGGGCTCCAGCACCACGGCGAGCACCTTGCCGGCCTCCAGCCCCAGCACATCCCCGCAGAACGCACCGAACCCGTGCCACAGGTTGAGGGCCTCCGCCGCCTCGCGCCTCTCAAGCTCGTCGAGGATCTCCGGCATGATGGAGGCCCCGAGTCCCGCGAGCTCGTCCACCCTGCCCTCGTCTATGCCCTCCAGCGGCCACTCCGAGGCCTGCCCTTCCGCTCCGGCCGCACCCCACGCCTGCCTGGCGCCCGCCCTATGGCCCTCGACGTAAGCGTCCCGCATCCTCTCGCGGGCGTACTCGTCCTGGATGGGCAGGGCCGCCCGGACCGCACGCAGGGCGTCCATCCTGTCGAGGTGCTCCGCTACCCAGACGTAGAGGCGAAGCGTGAGATCCAGTACTAGCATCCAACGCCCCGAGAAGTGCCGGTCGGTCATGGTGTAGGAGAAGCGGGGACAACTCGACACGAGCCGCTCGGACTCTTGCTTGTCCCCCCGCGCCATCGCCAGCACGTCCAGGCGGAACCTCTCCTCTGGCGTCAACTTGTCGTAATGTCTGTGCAGGCCGTTCTTGCTCATCCGGTCCTCCGCCCCTTCAAGACTTCCTCCATAGCTTCCAAGCGCTCGGCAAGTTCCCCGGTCTCCCGGATCTTGCGCTCCTGCTCTATGGCCCTCACGAGCGTGTTGTAGAGTTGGTTCGCCACGGCCGCCCGGCCCCGGTCCGCGGTGCCGTCCAGCACCGCCGCGGCGAGGTCCCTTATCTGCTTCTTGAGGTCCGCAAGCTCGGAGCCGCCCCTGCCCCGACCGCCCCTGGAGGCCGCGTGCTTGCGCTTGTCGGCGTTGGCCGGATCGTGCCACCAACAGTATTCCTGCGGTGGCTCTACGGTAGCCGTACACCTCCCGCCATCCCTTTTGATACCGGAGCAAACGGCCATCAAGTACGCACCCCCCCGCCCCTGGAGTATTCGAAGAGCCTCGTTCCGTCGTAGGCGAAGCCGTCTGAGCCCACCCACACCTCGCGCTTCGCGTCCCACGTCAGGCCGTCGTCCACGTCGTAGCGCGTCGACCAGGCCATCTCTGTCGCTCCCTCGTGCAGGACGCGGATAACCTCGTGGACGCGCTCGTGGTGATCCCGTTCCCTGCGCTCCGCCGGGGTGTTGTAGGTCAGGACGACCGTGTAGGGGAAATACCCCGCCGGCAGTTGTTCGGTCATCGGTTCCTTCCTTCCGTCGTTGTCATGCTCCGCTCCTCATGGTCGTTTCCTCCTCACTAAGAACTATTGTTTGTAGTGC
>CADCUW010000001.1 GCA_902805985.1 uncultured Rubrobacteraceae bacterium | reverse complement strand
CCTCGGCGTCGAAGTGGCCGAACCGCCGCGCCTCCCAGGCGTCGTTCAACGTGCCCACCGCGAGGCTCGAAGCCTCCGCCGCGTCGTTCCATCCCGTAAAGCCGGCGATCAAGACGGGCCTCTCGAGTTCCGGCATCCAATCTAATTTGACGTATTTATTAGCCATGAGGCAAGCTTACCACGCCCCCCTACAGCAGAGGCCCGACCCGCAGGTCAGGCGAAGTCTCGCGGGAGTTCCAGGGCAAGGTTCAGCCGTCGCAGGTACTCGTTCTCGGGGATCTCTTTCGCCCCCATTCGGGCGAGGTGGTCGTTCTGAATCTGGCAGTCGAGCAACACGAACCCGCGTTCCTGCAGACGCTGTACGAGATGCACCAGGCAGACCTTCGAGGCGTCGCTAGCGCGGCTGAACATCGACTCGCCCATGAACGCCCCTCCCAGAGCCACGCCGTAGAGTCCGCCGACGAGTTGGCCCTCGCTGTCGTAGGCCTCTACGCTATGGGCCCGGCCGGCGCGGTGCAGGCGGACGAAGGCGCGGATAATGCGACCGTCGATCCAGGTCTCCTCCCGGTCCGCGCACGCCCTCACCACACTCTCGAAGTCCTCGTCTACCCGCACCTCGTAGACACCCTTGCGGATCACGCGCCGGAGCGATTTCGAGACGCGCAGGTCCCCGAACTCCAGCACGCTGCGTGGGTCCGACCGGTAGAACTCGATGCGCCCGTTCCCGTCGGCCATCGGGAACGCGCCAGCGCGGTAGCAAGCTTCGAGAAGATCCACCGTCAACTCCATGGACGTATCTTATAGCCGCCGGCCTTCACCTTTCCGGTCTCACGCCCCCGCGTGCCCGAACCGTCTAAAATAGTCCAACCAGTGAACGAGATAGACCGCCCAACCCCGAACTCGGCCCGCGCCGTCCGCGCCTACCCCGTCGCCCCCGCACCCCTGCTCGCCGCGATCGGGCGCGCCGTCGAGAAGCTCCCCCGCTGGACGCTCAAAGCCTCGGAGGCGGGCGAGTTGAGGGCCATCCGCACGACGCGCCTCCTCCGCTTCAAGGACGACGTGACGGCGCGGGTGTCCCCGGCCCTCGAAGGCGCTAGGGTGGAGCTCACGAGCGCTTCTCGCCTGGGCAAGGGAGACCTTGGACAGAACCCCCGCAACCTCGAGGAGCTACTCAGGGGTTTGGACCGCGAGATTGGTCCGTCCGGCCCATCTTATTGGGCTTAGGTTCGTCGGGCACATTCGGGTACATTTGACGCAGTTTTTGCCCTCGTTTGACATTCAGGGCTCGCGAAGCCCGTAGACTGGGGTCTTGTGACCCGGGGCCGGGGAACGACGCTGGCCCGTATCCAGAACGGAGGGAGATCCCGTGGTCGATTTCGTGGCGATGACCTGGAACGTCGAGAACCTCTTCGCGCCCGCGGACGGGGCGCCTGAGGAGGAGAGGGAGGGATACGGGCGCAAGCTCGGACTCCTGGCTTCCGTGATCGGCGACGCGGGCTCGGACGTTGTGGCCCTCCAGGAGGTCGGCGGCGAAGACGCCCTCGTGGACCTCGGCGAGGCGCTTGGCGGGAGCTACCCACACCGGGCCGTATCGGCATTCCCTGACGGACGCGGCATCCGGGTCGCGTTCCTCTCCAGGCACGTTATCGAGGAGACCGAGGACCTCGCGGACTTCCCAGCGGGTCCGGCCCTGGACGTCAGCGACCTGACCGCGGAAGGCGGCGCCGAGCCCGTGACGCGCATGGGCCGCGGCGCCCTGCGGGCCAGGGTGCGCAAGGAGGACCTCGCGGTGGACCTCGTGACCGTCCATCTGAAGAGCAAGCTGCTCTCATTCCCGAGGCCGTGGGGCACGAGCTTCGCGCCCAGAGACGAGGACGAGCGGGCCCAGGCCACGGGCGTGGCCCTGCACCGCCGCGCCGCCGAGGCGGTGACGGTTCGTGTGTGGGCGAATAAGCTCCTCGGGGCGGGCGACGTTCCCCTGGTCCTTCTAGGGGACCTCAACGACGTGCCCGAGGCGCAGACCTCCTTGCTGCTCAACGGGCCGCCCGGCTCTCAGATCGGCTCGGGCGGCTTCGGGAGGCCAGACAAGGGGGATGCCTCCCGGCTCTTCAACCTGGCGCCCCTGATCCCCGAGGGTCGGCGCTACTCACGGGTCCACGAAGGACGCCCGGAATTGCTGGACCAGATTCTGGCCTCCGCGGGGCTGGTGCCCCAGGGTGAGGATGGGCGGTCCCCATTGGCCGACGCCCTCGTCGACTTCAGGGACAGGCTACCCTCCGTGGGGAACGACCCCGCGGAGCGGGAAGGCGCCGAAGCCCCAGACCACGCGCCGGTCGTAGCGACGTTCGCCACCCGGTAGCCACGCCGCCTGGCTGCGCGGAGCGTCCGCCGGGGCGGTCCGCTATTCGCGGAAGTCTTGCAGGATCTCCTCGTTAGCCTCCCAATCCGGGAGCAGGACCTGGGCGCCGCCCGGGAGGGTCTCTGGGTAGCCTTTGAGTTGCACGGCCGTAAGGTCGCCCTCGCCGCCGCGGAGGACCAGGGCGCGTCCGAGCGAGATCGCCTGGACGAGGCCGAGGTCGGTGTCGACGTTCTCGTTGGCGATCCTCAAGACCGAGGGAAGCGTCGTCACCGTATTCCAGCCGAGCATCTTGGAGCGCAGGGCGGCGAGGAGTTGTTGCTGGCGTTCGATCCGGTCGAGGTCGCCGCCGGCGGTGCCGCGGTAGCGGGCGAAGAAGAGCGCCTGCTCGCCGTTGAGGGTCTGGGGCCCGTCCTGGATCTCGTACTTCGGCGGGACCTCGTCGGCGACGTCGACCTCGACCCCGCCTATGGCGTCTATGACGTCCTCGAAGCCCTGGAAGTCGATGATGGCGTGGGCGTCTGTGGGTACGCCGGTGAGGCCCTCCATAACGGCCGTTGCCTGCTCGATCCCACCGTAGGCGTAGGCCGTGTTGATGCGGTCCTCGACCCCGGGCTCGACCGTGACGAACAGGTCTCTGGGCACGGAGAGCAACTCGACGCGTCCGCTCCCCGGCGAGACCTGGGCGAGCATTATCGTGTCCGACCGGCTTGAGACGCTCTCGCCCTCGCTCGGCCTCCGGTCCACACCCAGGATCAGCACGTTGAGCGGCTCACCCGACGCGGGCGGCGGTGGCTCCGGTTCCTCGGGAGCCCCCCCTTCGGGCTCCGTCCCGGCCTGATCTTCCTCGCCCTCGCCCCGCGCTTCGCCGGTGGTCTCCTCCGGCCGGGGCGTTGAGGCGTCGCCCCCGGCGGACAACACCGTCCCCTCGGCGAGGGTTTTGTCGGCGGCGAGGTTGGGCTCCTCCGTCGCGCCGACGGGGGAACCTCCGCGCGCGAGGTCTTCGTTGGAGGGCATGAGCGAAGGAAGGGAGACCCCGGCCTGAACGGCGACGCCCACCATCACGCCCACCAGTACCGTGAGCAGGGCCAGCCAGCGCCTCCTGCGGTGCGCCGCGCGCAGCCGCCCGCGCTGCGCGGACCGCATCTGCTGGGCGGCGGAACGGTATTGATCTTCTCTGCTGTACAAGCCTTCTCTCTTTGCTGCGCCTTCTGGCGGACGAGGGGGTCCTCCGCGTCCATCACGGGTGGCCACGTCTACGCTGCCGCTAACTCCCCCCGGCAGGAATACTAAACGATTGGGCCGCCGCGGGAGTCTACAACAACGTGGCCCAATCGACCTAACGTCCCCGATCTCCGGCAGGCGGGGCTCAAGACCCCCGGCTCCGCCCTCGCCCGGGGGGTCGCGGCCTCGCCGGGCCCGTTCCCCCGGGAGACCGCGGCCTTCCGGGCGGGCTTCCGGCGCGATCTTTTAGCCCGCCGGCCAGAAGGGCTGCGACCATACCGTCGCCCAGGCCGGCCGTGCGGCGGCGCAGGTCCATGACCGTGGCCAACTCCTCCGCCGTGAGGGCGTAGCCGTGCGCCGCGAGCGTGGCCTCCGGTGCCTTGCGGAGACCGGACAAGAAGGCCCGGTCAGAGGTGGCGCGGTCGGCCAGGCTTCGCAGAACGTCTTCACGCATAAGACAACCTTCCAAAGGGTCGGGCGATCATTCGGCCCTGCGGGCGAAGATCAGGTGCGAGCTACGACCGGCCACGGGCTCGAACTCGATGGCGCCGTAGCCGGCTTCGAGTAGCCACCGTTCGTACTCCTCGGCCGTGTACGTGCCGCCCCGGGGAGTCAAAACCAGCATGTTCGCGGCGAAGAGCGCCGCGTCCTCGCCGAGGCCGCGCACGAACTCCCGCACCACGAGCAACCCGGCCGGCGCGAGCGACCGGCGCATCCTCTCGAATAGCGCCCGGTTCTCCCCGGGCCCGTACATGTGGGAGGTGTTGCCGAAGTAGACGGCGTCGAAGGGTCCCCCCGGCAGTCCCTCGTTCATGTCCCCCGCCTCCGTCCCGATCCCGGATTCCGATAGGGTCTCTCTCATAAGGTCTATGACTTCGGGACGGTCGAAGACCGTTACACGGGCCCCGCCCGCGGCGAAGGCCTCGGCGTTTGTTCGTTACGGACACGGATCAGTTCACGTTCCAGGCGCTCCCAGCCCTCGGCCGCGCCCCCAGCAGGCGTCGCGTTTACCCTACCCTCGGCCTCCCGGAGCGCGAGGGCGTGCTCCTCGACCTCCCTCGTGAGACGGATGGCCTCGGCGTCGAAGTGGCCCTCTACCTCCACCGAGCCGTCCGGAAAGACGACCACGGCGAGGCCGAGCGCCCCGTAGACCTGCCGCCTGAGGGCGGGCGGGAAGTAGAAGAGCCCGAGCTGGAGGCCCGCGCCGAAGGCTTCGAGGACGGCCCGGCGGTTCTCCTGCAGCGCCCCGGCCCGCTCGGCCTCCCCCCCTCGCCCGCTCCAGCTCCGCTCCGCCCCTACGACGACTTCATAGACCTCTCCGAACCCTACGACTCCTACGAAGTGCCGGACAGCGGGACCCCAACCCCGGACGACGGCCTGTTCGAGCAGTACGCCGTCCGCTTCGTCGGCGCGAAGTCCGGCGAAGCTCCGACGATCGAGACCCGCAGCGAGGCCCAGCGCGCGCTGCTTCTTCTGCTATTGGAAGAGGGCATCAACGATTTCCCGCGCGTGCCGGTGGACGACACCACGAGCCAACGTCTGTACGAACGGTACGCCGCGTTTCTGGAGCAACGCACAAATACCCTGCGAACCCTCATCGAAGAGCGCACCGCTGACCCCGACCTCCAAGGAAAAGCTACGATATCCTGCTAAGGATGGTGAGGTCCGCGAAGTATTAGGGCGATACTGAACAGTATCGGCGACGCTGCGCGACGAGCATGACTTGAATGCGCCCAACAGCAACCTTGTAGGCTTGGTTAAAGAGACGGTGCAGCCGGCCCATGCGAGCCTGTGATTGCGCCGGGACCGGGAGGTAAAGAGCCGTAGGGGAGGGGGAACCCAGCGCTCTGGGCTACACCAGCGCACACACCAGCAGAGGCAGGGTGAGGATCCTCGGTCCCCTGAGAGACCCCTCGAAGAAAGTACGCGGACGCCTGTTGGCCACTCTCTACCTCGTCTGGGGCCGCGTCGTGGCCGACATCCCCGACTTAAACCGCGAGCTCGTCGCCGTCCTGGCCGGGCAGCGATTGTTGACGCTACACTATCTGCAGCAACGCGATCAGGCAAGCGCTAGGGGGACTGTAGTGTGACTAGGGCGTGTTATGGACTCGGGCCGAGGGTAAGCACGGCGCGGTGAAGGAAGAGGCAAGCGAAGGCGACGAAGTGCAGCCCCGCTACCGTCTCGGGCAAGCGCTCGTAGTCCTTCGCTAACCGCCGGAAGCGCGCCGCCCACGCGAAGGAGCGTTCCACCACCCACCTGCGCGGCAGCAAGACGAAGCCCTCTTTGGCCCCAGGGTGCTTGACCACCTTCAGCCGGATACCCTGCGCCTCAGCCGCCTCGGCGGCCTCCTCCCCGGTGTAGCCTCGGTCCACGTATGCCAGCTCGATGCTCTCGCCCGTGGCCTCCTGCACGGCCCCGGCCAGCGCTTGCACCTGAGCCCGCTCCTGCTCAGTGGCGGGCGTGACGCGCAGCGCCAGGAGGTGCCCTAAAGTGTCCACCGCTGCGTGGACTTTGGATCCCTTCTTGCGCTTGGCCCCGTCGTAGCCGCCCCGATGGCCGCTCTCGGGCGTCGAGCGCAAGGTGCGGCTGTCGAGCACGGCGGCCGAAGGGCCAGGCGCGCGGCCCTGGGCTAGGCGTAGCAACTCGCGCAGGTCGTGGACCATGGCCTCGAAGACGCCGGCGGCAATCCACCTCTGCGTCTGCTGGTAGACGGCCTCCCAGGGCGGGAAGTCGTGCGGCAGCATGCGCCAGGGCGCGCCGGCCCTCACGATCCACCGCAAGGCATCGAACACCCGCCTGAGGTCGTGGGCGCGCTGGGGGGCGTCTTCGCGGACGAGGGCCAGGTAAGGAGCGACGAAGGCCCACTCTTCGTCGGAGACGTCGGTGGGGTACGGTTTTCTTTCGGACATACCAATATGCTACCGTCGAGGCCACGCAAGTTCATAACACCCTCTAGGCAGTCGGGTGAATAAGACGTCTGCCTGGGGCGCCCGGGCAACCCCGAGGTGTGCCAAGATGCAGCCCGCACTGCGGTACGGGCATAAGGATACGGGGGAGGGTTCGCTTGGCCCCCTTCACTCCCGGCGAGGTGGCCCTCGTGGCCCCCACCGCGGTGGGGGCCACGCCGTTGCCCCGGACGGCGGGCAGCTTGGGTTGCTGCCGGCTTCCGGGTGTTCCTGGAATTGCAGAACGCCCGCGGGCGGCCCCGTGAACCGCGAGATCGGGGGCGTCCGGGATCTCCGCGGGCTCCCCAGAGCACGCGTCCCCCACGGACGGACCGGGAGCGAAAAACCCGACCAAATTGGGACCACGGTCCCATGCCGACGGGGCGCCGCCGTGCCAGAGTTGGGACCGGAAGGACCGGGCCGCCGGGGCGGCGGGTGGCGAAGCGGCGGCGAGGCTGGGAGGGGAAGCGTGGCGAAGCGGACGGGCCTCTTGGAGCTTTTTGTGGGGGCGTTACTCTCGGCCTGCCTGGCCGGCGCGGCTCTGGCGGCGACGGTCACGGGCACCGAGGGCGACGACTACCTCACCGGCACCGCCGGGGCGGACGAGATCGGCGCTTTGGGCGGGGACGACGCCGCCTACGCCCGCGGCGGCGACGACGTGGTGCTCGCCGGCGAGGGCGACGACCGCGGGACCGTCGACGCCGGCGGGCTCAGCGGGGGTGGCGGCGAGGACGTGATGCGCGGCGGGGCCGGCAACGACAGCTTGCACGGCGACGGGGAGTACGATCGCGTGTTCGCCGGGGAAGGCCGGGACTTCTTGAGCCCGGGGAACGGCGGCCGGAACTCCGGGGACCTGTACTCCGGCGGGCCCGGCGACGACCACGTCGACGCCGAAGACTACCGCGGCGGCCGGAAGGACGTCGTGCGCTGCGGCCCCGGACGCGATACGGCGTCGTTGACCGGGAGGACGCCGTCAGGGGCGGGTGCGAGAGGCTGTACCGGGAGGGGGAGATCGTACGATAGGCTACCCCGAAGGGGCCCCCGGAGCGTCGGCCGCCGGATCGTACTTCTGGGCGCCCCGGATCATCACCCCGATCAATGGGCGGCGTGCCCCCGATGGCACGATGCCCGGGCGGACCTAGGCGGCGACGGCCGGGGGTAGAGATGGTCGAACGGATGGTCGGACAATTGGCGACGGCGCGCTTCTGGGTGCCGGGATGGCGTCAGGCGCCCGTGTTCGCGGTCCTCCTGCTGGCTGGGGCGGTCAACTTCTCGGCCGGCCAAGCGGGCAACATCGCGCAGCTGATTGCCCCTGGGCGGGCCCACGACCTCGCCCACTCGCCGCTGTTCGATCTCTACGGCGTGCCCGCCTCCATGATCGTCGCCACGGCGGCCGGCCTCGTCTTCAAGCGGGCGTTTTGGCTGTGGGGGGTCGCCCTCGCGCTGCCGGCGCCGGCGATGACGATGATCCCGGCCGCCCTGCTGGTCGACCGGGGCCTGATCCCGCCCCACCCCCTCGCGTCGCACGGCGTGCTCGCCGTCGCGGTCTTCGTCGACCTGCTGGTCCTGTGCACGGCGTCCTCCGCGCTGGGGGCCGGGCTGAGGATGGCCGGGGAGGGGCTGGTCGCCGGGAGGGCGTGCGGCCCCGGCGGGTAGCGGGGGCCGCCCAAGAAGCAGATCCAAGGGTCCTCTTCCGCCATCGGCGCGGCCGTTGTGCGTAGGGGCGGCCGTGGCCAGGTCTGATAGGCTCTACCGGCGGTTCCCGTTACCGGGGAGGCCCCGCCGCCGACCACCCGGAGCGGCACCAGGGTTCCCGACTTCGCAGAACCCCCTCAGCCCGAAGTTCCGGGAATCTACCTTCCAGAGACTGTCTGGAAAATGCCCGAAGGCTTCTCGACGAGGGGACTTTGGCAGAAAGTAGTGGCCAAATCCAGGGTCCTTTGTCCCCTCCTGGTGGCCCTCGGAGCCTCGATTCGGGCTCTATTCCGATTTTCCAGACAGTCTCTCCACGCACCCGGGTGGATAGGTGCCTTCGAGGGACCTGCGAGAACGCGCTGTAGACGTGACCCTTGGCATTGATATTCGAGCTACAATGCAAGGTGTACCCGGAGCAGAGGGGAGCGCAAGGATGGATGATGGTCAGAGAACGCCGTCGCGCATGGAGCGGGCGAAGGCCGAACGCCAGAAGATACTG